>DATDOP010000116.1:0-7909 GCA_035293185.1 Dehalococcoidia bacterium
GGGTTGGCAACGTGGCCTCCCGTGTAGCCCGGGACGACCTTGCTCACGCCGCGCAGCTTCTGAAACACCGCCTCAGTGCACCAGAAACAACCGCCCGCGAAGGTTGCGATCTGTTCCGTCATTGAGATCGCAAGTCGTGGATGATGCCGGCGAGCACGAACGCCAGCAGCGCGACCGCCAGTGCGTAAAAGACCAGCGTCCTGAGGACAATCGCCTCGGAGACAGTCTGACCTTCCTGGGCCAGCGAGCGGCTGAGCTTGTTGATGACCAACAGGCCGGCGAGAAACGCCAGGCCGAAGCAGACGACATAGACCACGTCAGAGTTCCAGGCAGTCATGACGAGGGTCGTCGCCACCAGCCCGAAGATGAAGGCCGCGAAGGCAACGACCGGCGCGCTGAGCAGGCTCGCGAGGCCGCGTGTGAAACTCGTGTTCGCTGGGGAGTGCGCTCCCATGTCCCGAGTATAACGCGAGACCGCGCCGAGGGCGCTCAGGGCCACATGCCCAGCTGCTTGAGGCTGGCAAACCGCCTGTCGCCGATCACGATGTGGTCGAGGAGGTCGATCTGGAGCAGCTGGCCGGCCTGCACCAGGGTCTTCGTCAGTGCGACGTCGTCTGGCGATGGTGACGGGTCGCCCGAAGGGTGGTTGTGGACGACGATGATCGAGGGGGCGTTCTGACGGATCGCCTCTCGAAAAACCTCCGCGGTTCGCACGAGCGATGAGCTGACGTTGCCTTTGTAGACCTCGGTCAGCGCCATGACCTGGTTGCGCGTGTTGATCAGCAACACGCGCAGGTGCTCCTGATCGAGCAGCGCCATCTCGGCGCCGAGCAGGTTGTTCACATCCGCCGGTGAGCGCACGTACGGCCGCTCCTCGGGCTGCAGGGCATTCAGACGGACCGCGAGTTGGAATGTCGCCAGGACCTCGGCTGCTTTGGCCTCACCGAGGCCCTTTTCGCGCACCAGGTCGGCGAAAGAGAGGCGCGCCAGCCCGCCCAGGCCGCCGTGACGCGCGAGCAGCGACGTCGCCAGGTTGAGCACGCTCTGCCGCGCCGAACCGCTGCGCAGCACGATTGCGAGCAGTTCGGCGTTAGACAGCGCACCCGCTCCCAGGTCGCGCAGACGCTCCCGCGGCCGCTCAGACGCCGGGATCTCGCGGATGCGCGTGTTGTATTCGGGGTTAGAAGGTTGCTCCGTGGGTTGCAGGTATGAACCCCTTCTCCGATTCGTCGTAGCGCTCCAGACGTTCGACTGTGGCGGAGTGAGGGAAACAGGTGACGCGCACCTCGTCCTGCTCGAGCAGCATGGCGTACTCGATTCGGTTGACGGTGAAGATCTTGCCGACGATGGCGCGCTCTTCCGCCTTGCGGCAGCTTAGCTTGTAGACACCCTCCATGGTCATGCCCCGGACTTTGTACTTCACCTCTTCGCCGGGCCGGACCATGTCTTGCGCGCTCTTCAGGATCTTGTCGGCTTCCAGCTCTTTGCGCGGGACGAACCCTTCGAAGCCGGAATGCATGCGCACGAAAGCGCCGTGGTTTTCAACGCGGTTGACGCTGCCGGTATGAACCTTGCTGTCGACCATGATGTAGTACGACGGCATGAAGAAGAACATCAAGTTGCCCTTGTGCCACTTGCGTATGACTTCGCCCTGGAAGTCCATGGGTGGCGCTCTGAGGTCCTTGAGGTACTGCCACCCCTGATAGGCGGTCAGCACGCCGACGAGGCCGAAGATGCTGAGCATGAACAGGAAGCCGGTGTTGCCGATGAAGATGTTGTACAGCGCAACAGCGCTCACAGCGAGGCTGACGATCGCAATCGGCGTGTAGACCAGCGCCATCTTTAGCACGCGCCCGCGGTTTTCCACCGGCTTCGGCGCACCGTAATTGGAAAAAGACGCGTTCATTGCGGGATCTTCAGGACCTGACCGGCGCTGATGCTGCCGGCGTCGCTGAGACTATTGAGTGAGACCACTTGCTCCACACAATCATTTACGCTCATCGATGCTGGTTTGACTCTACTGCAAATCGAAGAAAGTGAATCGCCTGAAACCACGGTGTAGGTCCCGCTGCCTCCAGAAGGCGCGGCCGTCGCCGTCGCGCCGGGCCGCGCGGTTGGGTTAGCGCCGGGCGTGCCGTTAGCGGGCTGGGTTGAGCCTGCTGGGGGCGTGGTTTGTACCTGCACCTGGGGCGTGGGGGTGATGATTGTCCCGGCCTGCGGCGCGTTGCCTTCGCCGCCGGGAGGCTGGATCAGCAGGATAAGCGCCAGCACGGTCATGCCCAGCAGGGCCAGCAGAGAGCCGCGGTAAAGCGTGAATGAAGGCAGGCCGCTGGAGGGGTTGAGGCACGCGTCGCAGACGTCCTCACCGTGATCGTCGCAATAAGGCCGGCCACATCGGGGACATTGCTGCGTGGGTTCCTGCTCACAGGCAAAGCAGGTTAAGAACTCAGGCACAGATAAAGCTTAGGGCAGGCAAGCGGCCCCGAGCAACGTCGGAGCGCGCCTGCCTGCCCGCAATCGCGCATTGCGATACAGATGTTACTTGACCTCGACGGTCGCTCCGGCGTCTGCCAGCTTGGCCCGCACGGCCTCGGCCTCTGCCTTGTCGACGCCTTCCTTGACGTTGGTTGGCGCGGCTTCGACCAGGTCCTTGGCTTCCTTGAGGCCCAGCGTGGTGACTTCTCGGACGGCCTTGATCACGTTGATCTTGTTCGCGCCGAAGTCCTTCAGCACAACCGTGAACTCGGTCTGCTCGTCCTCAGCGACCGCTGCCGCGCCGCCAGCCGGTGCGCCCGCAGCCGCCACCGCCATCGGCGCCATCGCGGTTACACCGAACTCTTCCTTGATCGCGTCGTTGAGCTCTTTGAGCTCCAGGATGGTCATACCCTTGATCGCGTCAAGGATGTCCTGTGTTTTGGTTGCCATCTGTTGTTCTCCTGTTTCGCTCTGGTTGGACTAAGCCGCGCCTTCAACCTGGCTGGCGCGGGCATCGAGCAGGCCGCTGAACTCTTGAACCGTGGCCTGCAGCAGGTAGACGAGGTTGGTGATTGGTGACCGGAGCATGCCCGCGAACTCCGCGATCATGACCTCCTTCGACGGCAACGAAGCCAGCTCCGAAAGCCGGCTGGCCGGGATGACCTCGCCGTCCATGAAGGCCTTGCGCGCCGCGAACGTGTTGCGCGCGGTGCGCTGGTATTCAACGATCGTCTTGATCGGCGCCAGCGGGTCGTCGAAGCCGAAGATCAGCGCCGTGGGGCCGTCCGCCAACTCACCCGCCGCCGGGATGCCCGCGGCCTCTGCGGCGCGCAGGAACAACGTGTTCTTGACGACGTGCATCTCGACGCCGCCATCGCGCAGGTGACGGCGCAGCGCCGTCACCTCGCCGACGCGCAGGCCGCGGTAGTCGGCGCCGATTATCACTTTGCTGCGCGACAGCGTCTCGGTCAGCTCTTCGACTTCCTTGATCTTCTTCTCAGTAGGCATAGGCTCTTATTTCTAAGCAGGGAGACCCCTGCACTTCCACTTTTACGCAGGGAGACCCCTGCACCCCCTGAAGGGCCACCTAAGGCGTTTTGCTTTGCTGCTGCGCGAGCAAACAAAAACGCCCCCGCCAGAAGAGACAAGGGCGCGTACAGACAACGTCCGGTACGTTTCGCTCTGCCTCGGCGGGCCTCCCGATGACTCGGGACCTTAGGTCTCAGACACCCGCTGTCTCTGGCTTCGTAGACGCAATTGTAGGGCCTGACCGGAGCCTGAGCAAGCGCATGTACTCCGGATCGCCAGGAGGGTGCCGATACGCCCGCTTTGGCACAGGTTCGGGGGTGACCCCCGGCTTCAGACGCTGCTATACTCGCGCCCCACCCCGTTTTCAGAGCCTTGAGGAGGTCACCATGGTCCAGACGGCTGCCGATGTTGAGCGCGAGGTCCGCGACGCGGACGCGGGTCGCGTGAAAGCGCTGCTCGATAACGACTTCCCGGCGCTCGAAGCGCTGCTGGGCGACGACCTCACTTACGTGCACTCCAACGGCCACCTCGACACCAAGGCAACGTACATCGAAGGCCTGCGCGCCGGCGCTTCGCGTTACCTGACGATGGACATGTCGGAGGTGACGGTGCGCGCGATGGGCGATACGGCGATTATCAACGCCAAGTTCAACGCGCGGGTAAGGGTAGGAGATCGCGAGATCAACCCGACGCCGCGCGTGCTGATCGTCTACGCCAAGCGCGATGGCCGCTGGCAGATGGTCGCCTGGCAGAGCACGCCGCTCGCCAACCCGTAGCTGGTCGAGCGCGTCGTCATGGCCGGGGGTCTCTTAGCCCCACGGCTCGGCGGAGGAGACGTTGTATATGGTCGCTTCCGGAGCTTCGGCGATCAGCTCTTCGAGCAGACCGATGGTCTTTTGAACAATCGGCAGGGCTTCTTGTTGGTTCAATGCGGCGTGATCCTCGAAGACCTCAACAGCGACGAATGCGTTCGCGTCGGACAGGTCTTGGCCTATGTCAAAGCTGAGAACTCCCGTTAAGGGACGGCTGGCTTCGATGACCTCCTGAAACGTTGCCCTCGCTTGTTCCGTCTTCCCTGGCAGGCAACGTACCTTGAAGCGGACGACGATCATTCCTTCTCCTCCGTCGAGAGTTGTTCGCGCACTAGCTGCTGGTCAGCGCCAGAGTGGGCGCCAGCTCCAGCTTGATCCCCGGGCCCATCGTTGTCGCCAGCGAAGCGGCGCGGATGTATTGCCCCTTGGCGCCGGAGGGCTTCGCCTTCACGACCGCGTCGACGATCGTCGCCATGTTCTCCAGCAGCTTGTCCTCGTCGAAGCTGACCTTGCCGATCGGCACGTGGATCAGCGCCGTGCGGTCGAGACGAAACTCGACGCGTCCCTGGCGCGCGTCGGAGACCGCCTTCGGCAGGTCTTCCGGGTCGACGACCGAGCCGGTGCGCGGGTTGGGCATGAGGCCGCGCGGTCCAAGCACGCGGCCGAGGCGGCTGACCTTGCTCATCATCTCGCGCGAAGCCAGCGCCACGTCGAAGTCGGTCCAGCCTTCCTCGATGCGCTTGATCAAGTCGTCGCTGCCGACGAAATCGGCTCCGGCCTGCTCGGCGTTGCGGGCGCCCTCGCCCTCGGCAAAGACCAGCACGCGCACGGTCTTGCCCAGTCCGTGGGGTAGCAGCGCGGTGCCGCGGATTTGCTGGTCCGCGTGACGCGGGTCCAGGCCGGTACGCATGTGCAGCTCAACCGTCTCGTCGAACTTCGCCGGATGGGACTGCTTGGCCAGGGCGATCGCCTCGGTGGGCGCGTAGGCCTTGTCTTTGTCGATCTGCGCGAGAGCTTCCAGGTATTTCTTGCCGCGCTGCATTAGATCCTCACCTCGATGCCCATGCTGCGGGCGCTGCCTTCGATCATGCGCTCGGCCGCTTCGACGTCCGCGGCGTTGAGGTCGCGCATTTTCGCGGTCGCGATCTCGCGCAGCTGCTGCTTGCTGATGGTGCCGACCTTCTCGCGCTTCTGGGCACGGCTGCCCTTGTCCACGCCGGCCGCCTTGCGCAGCATGTCGGACGCGGGCGGCGTCTTGAGCACGAACGTGAAGGAGCGGTCCTCGAAGACCGTGACCTCCGCCGGGACGATCTGCCCGGCCTGCGAGGACGTCTTCTCGTTGTACTCCTTGCAGAACTGCATGATGTTGATCGCGTGCTGACCCAGCGCCGGGCCGACGGGGGGCGCGGGCGTCGCCTTACCCGCCTCCAGCTGGATGCGCACTACGGCTCTGACTTTCTTGGCCATTGAGGGATGCCTCCGCGGTCCTGACGCCCCGGTCTACGCCGATGGGCTCCCGCATGCTACGCGGCGTCGCGCCGCTGTTCTACGACTAGAGCTTCTCCACTTGAAGGAAGTCCAGCTCCACCGGGGTCTCGCGGCCGAAGAAGGAGACCATGACTTTGACTTTGCCCTTCTCCAGGTTGATCTCGTCTACAACGCCGACGAAGTCGACGAACGGACCGTCGACTATGCGCACGCTCTGGCCCTCGACGAAACCGACGCGCACCATGGGCTCGTCCGCCTTCATCTGGCGCAGGATGCGTTTGACTTCGTCCTCTTCCAGCGGGACCGGCCGGACGCCGGAGCCCACGAAACCGGTGACCCCGGGCGTGTTGCGCACGACGAACCAGGCGCGGCTCGACTCCGGGTCGTTCTCGACCAGCGTGGTCATGTCGACCAGCACGTAGCCGGGGAAGATCTTGCGCGAAACGGTGCGCCGCACGCCGCCGTGCACCTCGATCTCATCCACAGTAGGCACGATGACGCGATGAATCAGGTCGCCGGCGTCCATCGATTCGATGCGGTGCTCGAGGTTGGTCTTCACACGGTTCTCGTAGCCGGAGTAGGTGTGGATCACGTACCAGGAGCGTCCCGGCGTGAAGTACTCGTCGTCAGGGCCGGCTACTGGCTCCGGCTCTTGAAGGAAACCCAGGTTCGTATCTTCCATAGTCATTAGCTCAGCAGCAGCCGATCGATCAGCCAGTTGAAGAAGATGTCGACGGCGCCCAGGGCCACTCCCACGGCCACCGCTACCACGATGACGACCATCGTCAGGTAGCGCGTCTCTCCAAACGTCGGCCAGGTGACCTTGCGCAGCTCCGACCAGATTTCGGTCGCCCAGGTTGGCGCGCCAAAGCGGCGTCGCTTGTCCTGGGGGCGTGCGCCACGATTCGGGCGCGGTCCGCGGGGGCCGAACGGGCGTAGACGGCCGCCACCGCCACCTCCGTCAGCGCCACCGCCGCCGGAGCCACCCTGAGACGACGAACCACCCTGTTGCCTGCGTACGGCACGGCTCATGACAGCGGTGGGAAGACGGGCTGGGTCCCGTCTTCCGTTACCGCACCTCCCGGTGTTCCCGGTGCTGGCGGCAGCGGGGGCAGTATTTGTTCAAAGCGATCCTGTCCGGATCGTTGCGACGGTTCTTGGTCGTCGTGTACGTCCGCTCCCGGCACTCGCTGCAAGCGAGGTGGATGATGACGCGGTCCTCTTTTCTCGGCATGTTAGGTCAGGATCTTGGTTACAGCGCCGGCGCCCACGGTGCGTCCACCTTCGCGGATCGCGAAGCGCAGACCTTCCTCCATCGCGATCGGCTGGATCAGGTGCACCGTCATCTTCGTGTTGTCGCCGGGCATGACCATCTCAACGCCGGGCTCCAGCTCGATGTTGCCGGTCACGTCCGTGGTGCGGACGTAAAACTGCGGCCGATAGCCGGTGAAGAACGGCGTGTGCCGGCCGCCCTCCTCCTTTGAGAGGACGTACACCTCTGCCTCGAAGTCCGTGTGCGGGTTGACCGAGCCGGGCTTGGCCAGGACCATGCCGCGCTCGACGTCCTCCCGGTCGACGCCGCGAAGGAGGCAGCCGACGTTGTCGCCAGGCTCGCCGGAGTCCAGCAGCTTGCGGAACATCTCGACGCCGGTGACCACGGTCTTGCGTGTCTCGCGGATGCCGACGATCTCGATCTCTTCGTTGACCTTGACGACGCCTCGTTCGATACGGCCTGTGACCACAGTACCGCGGCCCTTGATGCCGAAAACGTCCTCGACGGGCATCAGGAACGGCAGGTCGGCCGGGCGCGCGGGCATCGGGATGTAGGAGTCGATTGCGTCCATCAGCTCCCAGATGCACTTGTACTCGGGCGCCTCCGGGTCCTCGCTCGTGCTTTCGAGAGCCTTCAGGGCGCTGCCGCGGACAATCGGAATGTCGTCGCCGGGGAAACCCTGGTTGGTCAGCAGCTCGCGCAGCTCCAGCTCGACGAGGTCGAGCAGCTCGGCGTCGTCCATCATGTCGACCTTGTTCAGGAAGACGACAACGGCGGGCACTTCCACCTGGCGGGCGAGCAGGATGTGCTCACGCGTCTGGGGCATCGGGCC
>DATDOP010000117.1:0-3568 GCA_035293185.1 Dehalococcoidia bacterium
TGGGACTACCTGGAGCCGGTGCCGGCGATGATCGAAGACGTGGCGACCGTGCATCGCTACGACCAGCGGGGCGGCGGGCACGGATTGGAAGCAGGCGCATCGCGAAGCAAACCGGCGGTTGCGCACGCCTGAGGAGAACGACCGGCTGGGACGGTTGCGGGCGATGGAGCAGCGCGGTCGAGAAGAGGAACGGGAGTTCCTGATCGCGACGTGGCCGGCTGACTACGCCGACAGGTCAACGGCGTAGCAGGCAGCGGCGCGCTTTCACGACGAGGGCTTTGCGGTGAATTACGAGTGCAACAGGATGCTGAACGGCGAGATGAACGCCTGGGAGGAGCCGGAATTGGCGCGCAGATGCCGCGAAATCCGGGTGCCGGTGCTGGTGGTGCACGGCGAGCTGGACCCGCGGCCGTCGTGGGGTACGGAAACGCTGGTTGAGGCGCTGCCGGACGTCGAGCGCGCGATCCTCGAAGGCGCGGGGCACCTGCCGTGGATCGAGCGCGAAGAAGCGCTGCGAGACGCGTTGAGGGGCTTCGTCGCGAAGGTGGCGGCGTGAGTAACCAGGCCGGGTGGACGGAGCTGGCGCTGCGGGTGCGGCCGGAGTCGTGCGAGGACGTGGCGGACCTGCTGCAGGAGCTGACGGGGCGGGGGGTGACGATCGAACCGGCGATCGAGGCGCTGGGGCCGGACGAGGGCTACACGCTGGACGAATCGGCGCCGCTACGGCTGCTGGCGTACTGGCAGGGCGCGCTTTCGGAGGACGAGAAGGCAGGCGCGCTGGCGGCGGTTCGCGAGGCAGGGCCGGCCGGCGCCATCGTGGGAGCGCCGGGCTGGCAGTCGATCCGGGAGGAAGACTGGGCCGAGACCTGGAAAGAGCACTACGACATCGAGCGCGTGGGACGGCTGGTGGTGCGGCCGGCGTGGCGGGAGTACACCGCGGTGCCGGGCGAGGTGGTGATCAGCCTGGACCCGGGGATGGCGTTCGGGACGGGGCAGCACGCGACGACGCGGATGTGTATGGCGGGGATGCAACAAGTAACAGGCAACAAGCAACAAGGGGGAACACGGGGAACAGGAGGCAGAGAATCAGGGTTGGGGAGGGTGCTGGACCTGGGGTCAGGGTCCGGGATATTGGCGATTGCGGCCGTGGCGCTGGGAGCTGAGTGGGTGCTGGCGATCGACACGGAGGAGCAGGCGGTCAAGGCTTCGACCGAGAACGCGGCTCTGAACGGGATGCAGGGCGAGATCACGGTGCGCGAGGGGTCGATTGAGGCGGTTGGAGACGACGGCCCGTTCGATCTGATCCTGGCGAACATCAACGCCGCGGCGCTGACGGCGCTGGCGGCGCCGATGTCGCGCGAGCTGAAGCCGGGGGCGTGGCTGTTCGCGGGGGGCGTGATCGCGGAGCGCGAGGCGGGGGTGGCGGAGGCGCTGCGCGCGGCGGGGCTGCGCATCGAGCGGGTGATGGCGGAGGGGGACTGGCGGACGTTTGTGGCGCAGCGCCCGTGATGTCGTTTTGAGTCCTTCCGGGAAGGGCGAAGAACCTGAGACGGGCCTAGTACCAGTCCTCGCTGAGGTCTTGCCAACGCGGGTTCATCGCTTCGACTAGTGCTGCTTTGCGGTCGCGACGCCAGCCCTTGAGCTGCTTCTCGCGCGTAATCGCCTCATTTACGTCTGAGGTTTCTTCGAAGTAGACGAGGTCCGTCAGAAGGTACTTCCTGGTGAAGCCGTCCAGCAGGCGCTGCTTGTGCTGGTAAACGCGCTGGAAGAGGTCGCCGGTCACACCGATGTAGAGGGTCGTGCGACGCGGGTTGCTCATGATGTAAACGTGGTAGGGCATCGGTGCGTTCTGGGCTGTCATAATAGCGCCCCCGCGCTGACCACGGACGACCGTCTTCGAGGCTTGCCGCGTCTCAGGTCCTTCACCCTTTGCGAAGGGTTCAGGACGACAGGCCGGTGCAGGGTGTTGGACGCCGGGGGACACCCCCGGAGCCCCCGCTGAAGGGGCCGGTGGAGCGCCTCGGTTCAGGGGCCGACGGTGGCGGCGGAGAGCCAGTATTCGGCGTCTGGGTGTTGGACGCCGGGGGACGCCCCCGGAGCCCCCGCTAAAGGGGCGCATGGAGCGCCATTGAGGTCAGGGGCCGATTCTTGCGGCGGAGAGCCAGTATTCGGCGTCTACTTCTACGCCGCGGACGATGACTTCGAAGTGCAGGTGGGGGCCGGTGACGAGGCCGGTGCTGCCGATATCGCCGATGCGCTGGCCGGGCACGACGGTGGCGCCCTGGGCGATCTTGATGGCGCTGAGGTGGTGGTAGGCGCTGAACACGCCCAGACCGTGGTCGATGATGATCGTGTTGCCGCGGACCTTCAGCTCGCCGGTGAAGACGACGCGTCCGGCGGCTGCGGCGTAGACGGGATCGCCGATGCCGCCGATGAAGTCGGTGCCTTTGTGGTAATCGGTGACCGGGGCGCCGTTGTAGCTGCGACCTTCGCCGTAGCGGTCGCTAAGCGCGCCATCGGCGGGGCGCCGGAACGTACCGTTCCAGAGCTGCTGCGTGGTGTAGCCGGAGAAGATCGCGGCGCGCTGCGCGATCTCGTTGTTGACGATTTCGGGCGCGAGCAGGGAAGCGGTGGTGGGATCGAGCGTGATGTTGGAGACGGGGTAGTCGTGGTCCGTGACGGTGAGGCTCTGCGTGACGGTGCGGACGGATGCGCCGGCGGACGGAGTGTAGGCGATGGTCACGGGGGCCAGCCCCGGCTGGGTGAAGGCGCCGACGCCGACCACGGCCCACCAGCGGCCGCCGTTCTGGACCATGGGGTACTGGCGGCCGCCGAAGGTGAGCGTGGCGTTGACGGCGGTCTCGTTGAGGTAGACGGCCGCGGTGCCGCCCTGGGGCAGCTGGGCAGGCTGGAAGGTTATGCCCGCCGCGGGGACGGTTGTCGGGGTTGCGGGGACGGGGGAGGGGGACGCCATCGCGGTCGCGGAGGCCGTAGGCGGTTGGGATGCCGCGGTTGAGGCGCTGAGGGCGGTGGGGATGACCTCCGGCGTTTGGGTAGGAGGCGGGGTTAGGGAGCTGCCGCTGCAGGCCGTGAGGAGCAGGATGGGAGCGAGCAGGAGGGGGAGGCGTCTCCCGCGCTGCCGGCCTGCGAGAGCCTCAGGACGGGCTGCGCACCTCGCAGCACGCAGGGAGGGGCTGGGGACGATGGCTGGTCGAGGTGTCTTCGAAGGGACGATTGCACTCGCCCTGAGTGAGAGGGGACTGCGGGGGCACGGCGCTTCGGCTGGCGTGGGGTTGGCGCCCGGGCGTGGTTGGCGGCACACCGAGGCTGGGAGGCGCGGGCTGCGGAGCCGAAATCGGGCGGCAACGACCAGGGATTCGAGTTGACGCGCGGGGGAGTACGTCATTGATCGATGATAACTGGCGTGGCGGCGTGAGAGTCCGTAATTCAGGTTTACATTTAGCTAATAGTCGCGGCCTATGGCTTTGCTATAATTCGCGTCAAGTCGAAAACGCAGTTTGCCGAATTGTCGCGGCAGTCTGCGTTTTGTAGTAAAACCGGGGAGAAC
>DATDOP010000118.1:0-2647 GCA_035293185.1 Dehalococcoidia bacterium
TACGACTCCGGCATCCAGGGCTCTGCGGGCTCCACGCCCTGCGCGAGCGCCTTGGCGGTGCGTAAGAGGCGTCGCCGCAGGTAGATGATCTGGTAGTCCATGCTCGTGAGGTGTTCGCGACGGCGGTCGGCCAGCGGGCCCCACTGGTCTTCCATCATGGCGATGTCCTGCAGCGGGAAGGTCTTGATGCCGCTGTAAGAGAAGTGCTTCTGGGCCAGACGGTCCATCTCGTAGTCGTTGTGGACGTTGGCTTTGGTCTGCCAGGTGCCGGGGACCATCTCCGGGTGGGTGTAGCCGCCGAGCTTGTACTCCTGCAGGTCCTCGTTGGTCATCGGCTTGAGGGACCAGCGCAGGCGGAAGAACATCAGGCTGTGGTTATCGACGGGCACGCGCATGTTCGCTGAGAAGTGGCCGGGGCGTGCGACGCCGGGCGGGCAGAACATCGGCATGTGCCAGCGCAGACCAGCGACGGCCTGCTTGCGGCCGTCCGGCAGCTCAGACGCCGCGATGCTGAAGAAGGCGGCGTCGATGTCCTCCAGGCGCATGTTCGCCGCCGATGTGGGGTCGGCTTCTTTGAAGCGCCGGTTGCCCACGGCGCGCGGGTAGGGCTCGCGCGGGTCGATCGGCGCCGCAAGATTGACCTGGTTGACGCCGACGCGGCCGCCGGCGCCCGCACCCTGGTTCAGCGCGTTGCCGGGGTTGCTCTGGTTGTTGTCCAGCGTGCTGTGCAGGAAGCGCGCGTGGGAGGGGTCGAAGTCTCCCTCGGTTGCCTGCAGCCAGTTGCACTCCAGGCGGAACTTGGTGACGTAGCGATGGCTGCGCGGCAGCTTCGTCCACTCGAACTCGGGGAAGGGCGGCATCTTGTCGCGGGGGCCCATGTAGGCCCAAAGCACGTCGCCGGCCTCGACAACGGGGTACGCCGTCGTGCGGACCTTCTCCTTGTAGCTCTCGCCTTCGGGGGTGTTCGGCAGGTCGATGCACTGGCCGGTGACGTCGAACTTCCAGCCGTGGTAGATGCAGCGCAGGCCGGAGTCCTCGTTGCGGCCGAAGAACAACGAGGCGCCGCGGTGCGGGCAGTACTTGTCCAGAAGGCCGACGCGTCCCTCGCTGTCACGGAAGGCGATCAGGTCTTCGCCCATGATGCGCAGCCGCACCGGGATCGAGTCCGGGCCGGGCAGCTCCTCGGAGAGCGCGACGGGAATCCAGAAACGGCGGAACAGCTCGCCCATCGGCGTCCCGCGCTCCGTATCGGTGATCAGCTCGTTGTCTTCTTTGTTCAGCATTGGACCAGTCCTCCGAGTAGCTAAGTTACCTTAGGGCCCTTTAGCGGGGGCTTGGGGGTGCCCCCCATGTCCAATTCCGAACCAGCTCGTTGTCTTCTTTGTTCAGCATTGGACCAGTCCTCCGAGTAGCCAAGTTACCTTAGGGCCCTTTAGCGGGGGCTTGGGGGTGCTCCCCATGTCCAATTCCGAATCAGCTCGTTGTCTTCTTTGTTCAGCACGACAGTACCTCTTGCTCGCTAGTCTGCGGCCAAGGATACCCTAACGTTTACTCAAACGTCAGCACCGTGCGAGCCACCTCGCCGGCCTTCATGGCGCGGAAGGCCTCGTTGACGTCGCCGAGGTGGCCGCGGACGCTGACCATTTCGTCCAGCAGCAGGCGTCCCTGGCGGTAGAACTCCAGGTAGCGCGGGATATCGATGCGGAAGCGGTTGGAGCCCATGCGCGACGTCTGAATCTTGCACTCGGGCCGAATCGCCATGAACGGCACCTCGAACACGGTGTCCGGCGGCGGCACGCCGACGATCGTCGCGGTGCCGCGGATGGCCAGCGACTCGATCGCCTGGCGCACGAGCGGGCCGTTGCCCACAGCCTCGAAGGCGTGGTCGACGCCCGCGCCGTTGGTCATGGCCCGCACTGCCTTGACGGCGTCGTCGTTCTTGCTGTTCACGGTGTGCGTGGCGCCAACGCTCTTCGCCATCTCCAGCTTGGAGTCGAACTGGTCGACCGCGATGATCTGGCGCGCGCCGCCGATGCGCGCGCCCTGGATGATCGAGAGGCCGACGCCGCCGCAGCCGAAGACGGCGACCGTTTGCCCCGGCTCCAGGCCGGAAGTGCGCAACGCGGCGCCCATGCCGGTGAGCACGCCGCAGCTGATCAGCGCTACGCGGTCGAGCGGCAGGTCGGCGTCGACCTTCACGATTGAGTTTTCGTGCAGCAGCATCTTCTCGGCGTAGGTGCCGAGGTTGAGGAACTGGTTGAGCCTGCGCCCGTCCTGGGTCAGCCGGGGCGATTCGCCGGCGCGGCGGCCGACGATGCCGCCGGTGCAGAGGTTGGGGTGGCCGCTGAGGCACTGCTCGCAGTTGCCGCAGAAGCCGCTGAGGCAGGCGACGACATGGTCGCCGGGCTGGACCGTCTTCACGTCGTCGCCGACGGCCTCGACGATGCCGGCCGCCTCGTGGCCGAGGACGATGGGGTCGCTAAGGTTGAAACGCGAGTTGCCGTCAACGACGTGCAGGTCGCTGTGACAGACGCCGGACGCGACGGTGCGGATCAGGACCTCGCTGGGCCCCGGCTCGTCGATGTCGATGGTCTCGACGGTGAGGGGTTCGTGGACGGCTCTGAAGATTGCTGCCTGGATCTGTGTC
>DATDOP010000119.1:0-4838 GCA_035293185.1 Dehalococcoidia bacterium
CGGGTCTCTAACGCGCGCTTCAAGGCCGCGACGGGCTGGCGCCCGGCTTACTAACTAACCGGAACGCCACCGGCTCACCGACGGCACTCCGGCCAAAGACGTCGCGCTGGTCACCGCCTTGACGATGGCTCTCTCGACAGCGCGCACGGCGAAAGCCTCCAGCGCTACGGTCCGCGTCTCGTTGACTTTCACGTCACCCGTGGCGAGGGCGAACATCGCGTCGCCGTCGCCCAGGGTGTGGACGGGTCGGATGGCGCGCGCCAGGCCGTCGTGGGCGATCGATGCGAGGCGGTTGGTCTGCTCCTTGGTCAGCGCGGCGTTGGTCGCAACCACGCCGATCGTCGTGTTGCCCTCCGGGATGCGGCGGGCGCCCGCGCGCAGAGACGCCATCGTGTCGACGAAGGCGCCGTTGTCGCCGCGTGGGCCGGCGACGACGCTGCCGTCATCGCTGTTGACCACGTCGCCGACGGCGTTGACCACCACGATCGCGCCGACGATCAGTCCGTCCGCGAGCGCCTCGCTGGCGCTGCCGATGCCCGCCTTGAAGCGACGCCCCTGCCCCGCCAGCTTGGCGACCGTGGCGCCCGTGCCGCCGCCGACACTGCCCTGCGCCACACGGCCGCCTTTCGCGGCCGACACGGCGGCGTAGCCCGACTCAGCCGTTGGCCGTACGTCCGGCTTGCCGATGCCGAGATCGAAGATCACGGCGCCGGAGACGATGGGGATCAGCTGCGAGCCGAACTGGATGCCGATGCCGTGCTCTTCGCACCAGCGCGTGATGCCCGCCCCGACGCTGAGGCCAAACAAGCTGCCGCCGGTGAGAAAGACGGCGTGGACGTGGGTGGAGGCGAAGCCAGGTCGCATCAGGTCGGTTTCATAAGTGCCGGGAGAGGCGCCGCGTACGTCGACGCCGGGCATGGCGCCGGGCTCGTAGAGGACGACGCTACAGCCGGTAGCGGCGCGGCGGTCGGTCCAGTGGCCGACCTTGATGCCCGGCACGTCCGTGATCGCGTCGTAGCTGGTCGTAGCTGCCATGGCTCCTAGCGCGCGGCGGCGACGTAGTAACGCAGGTCGCCGGTGACCTGCCGATTGCTGTCGTTCACCGCTTCGATCACCATACAGCCTACGCTGGCAGATCCGGTATTACCCTGCTCGATGGCGACGACGGAGCCCTGCAGCTGGCCTTCGAAGCGCAACTCGGCGTTGCCGTTGACGCGCCAGCGGAAGAGAAACGCCAGACCGGCGCAGTCGGGCGGGGTGCCCAGCGCCTGAGCGATCTTCAGCGGTTCGATCAGCTGACGCTGCCCCGGCGCAACGTCCAGCGCCAGCGTGCCTTCGCCGAGGACGCGCAGCGCCGGGCTGATCTCAGGCGGCAGGAGGGTTGGCGTGGGACGCGGCTCTCCGTCGCCGCCGCTGCAGGCGAGCACGCCGCCGGCGAGCAACGCGACGATGCAGCCGAAGGCCAGCCTCACAAGTCGTGGGTTTGCAGGTAAGCGAAGATCAGGTTGGAGGAGGCTCGCGTGGCGGAGTCGATAGCGTCGACGACCTGACCCATCGCGGTCTCGTCCGCCGTGAGGCCCTGGACGTAGATGCTGCGCCGCTTCGAGTCGAGGACGAGCATTGCGACCTGATCGGGCGTCAGGTTGGCGGACGAACCGTTGAGCCACTTTGCGTCCGAGGCGATGACGGCGCCGCCCACCTGGCCGGCCATCTGGGCGAGGGCCAGAGCGCCGGCCTCGCCGTGGTCCGTGACCTTGCGCAGGTCCTGCGTCAGCTGGTGGATTGCAACCGAGACGGAATAGGCGTCTTCCTTGCTGAGATGCGGGCAGAGCGAGCCGACGAAGGCAGGCAGGGGCAGGTCGAGGGCGGCGCAGAGCTGCGTGTCGTTGACGGAGCGAATGGCGTCGAAGAAGCCAACGGAGCTCTGCTGATCGAGACGGAACTCGAGGAAGGTGCGGACGATCGGCGCTTCATGGCGGCTCTTGAAGGCGAGGAACAGGCCGGCGAGGTCGCTCATGGCGAGGATGTACTGCTCGAAGATCTGCATCGCCAGGACTTTGCGGTGCTCCGGCGACTCCAGCGCCAGGCCGCGCAGACAGGTCTCGGCGACGATCAGGCGGCTGCGGGCGCCGAAGCGGCGGTAGCTATCGAGGAAGCCGACGTCGATGTCGTAGAGGTACTTGTCGAAGCAGGCGGGACAACGCACGTCGCCCGCGTGCGGCTCGATGGAGGTGCCGCAGTCGCTGCAGAGGTCGCTGGGAGCCGGCTGTGAGGTCATGTTTCTGTTAACCGGGGACGCCCCGGACCCCGCTAAGCCCGCGGCGCTTCGTCCTCCCACCACTCGGCGTCCTGACAGACGATGTCGAGGCGGGCGTCGCCAGCTTCGATCCTAACACGAGCGTAACCGGATCCCGGCGACCGCATTTGGGGAAAGAAGAGCCCCAGCAGCGAGGTCAACCCCAGACGGTGAACCTCCACGCCTCTGAGATGGAGCGAAGCTCCGGCCACCGGTTCCTGAGTGGCCTGCGAGTCGCCGACGCCGCGGAAAGTGACGGTAACGGGTCCGCCGCCGGAGCGATGGGCGTGAAGGACGACTACGCGACCATCCGCCTCACGCTCCGAGGAGTCGTAGAGGGCGCCTTGCAGGGCGTTCTCGAGGATGCGGCGCAGGCGGGCGCGCTGGTCGGTGAATGGATGTATCACGGTGAGCGCCCCTCGAAGTCATCCCGGGGTATGCCCAGGTCGCGCAAGATTTTGCTGAGCGTCCCGGGCGGAATCTCGCCCCGGTGACGCGAGATGGACGTAGTACGGGATCCGTCCGGATAGCCCCAAAACGCGTGACGGCCGCCCTGTCGAAGGAGGACAAATCCCAACGCCCTCAGGCGGCGCTTTAGTTCCCTGTCGACCAATCTACGCCCGGATTTTCACCTTCCCGCGGCGGGGTTTTGCGCGACGGAACTGATGCTCCTCAATGAGGATCGGGAGGTCTACAGACATGCCTGCGGGATCGGTCTGAGGAATCGAGCCTGGTAAGCCGCCTTCTCCCTGAAAGAAGTCGATAGCCATCGCAGCGACTTCCTGGATGTCTCTCAGAACCCCCGAAACCGTTTCGCCGTCAACGAAGCAACCGGGAAGCGCAGGTACCTCGGCGCGCCACAGTCCATCCTCCTGCTTCGACAGCCTGACTTCGACTCTGTATGCCTTCATGCTCCCGATTTTAACATTGATGCGTGAAGCTTTAGCGCTGGCATTTCGGGCAGTAGTGGGTGCTGCGGCCGCCGACTTTTGTGCGCTCGATGATCGACCCGCAGGTGTAGCAGGGCTTGCCGGTGCGCCGGAAGACCTTGACCAGCATCTGCATGCCGCCGGAGTTGCCTTCGGCGTCGGAGTAGTCACGGAAGCTGGCGCCGCGGCTCTCGACGCCGAGGTGCAGGACGTTGCGCACCGCCGCATGCAGCCTGGCGACCTCAGCGGACGAGAGGCTGGCCCCGAGGCGGCACGGGTCGATGCCCGCCTCGAAGCAGGCCTCGTCCGCGTAGATGTTGCCGACGCCGGCGATGCGGCGCTGGTCGAGGATGATCGCCTTTACGGGGGCTTTGCGACCCGCCAGCGCGGCGGCGAGGGCGTCCAGCGTGAAGCCTTCGCTCAGCGGCTCGGGGCCGAGAGGCGTAGACATCGCCTGGTCCACGTCATCGACGAGCCAGAAGCCGCCGAACTTACGCACGTCGGTGAAGCGCAGCTCGGTGCCGTCGTCGAAGACGAGGACGGCGCGCAGAAAGCGGTCGGGCTCGGCGGTGGCGTCGCGGTGCAGCAGCTTACCGGTCATGCGCAGGTGGACGACGATCAGCGACTCCGTGATTGGTCCTGGTGCAGAGCCCGCCTCTTCATGCCCCGTCCCCCAGCCCTGCTTGATCCGCAGGACGAGGTACTTGCCACGCCGCTCCATCGCTTCGACACGCGCGCCGACGACGCCTTCGCGGAAGGCGGCCTCGTCGATGCCCTTGAGGACGGGCACGGGCTTGCCGGTGTCCGGTGGGATGCGCACGGCCGTGATGCGGCGGCCGAGGATGCGGCCCTCCAGGTCACGGCGGATGGTCTCGACTTCGGGAAGCTCAGGCATGGGAGTTTTCAGTCATCAGTTATCGGCTATCAGATATCAGCTTTCAGCGGTCAGCTTTCAGGCTCACCCAACCGGGTCGCAGCTGATTCATGATAGCGCTGGAAACGCGTAGGGGCGCACGGCCGCGCGCCCCTACGCTGCGTTGTGAATCGCGGGGGCAGGCGGCCCACGCAGCCCCCTCACCCTAACCCTCCCCCTCCAGGGAGAGGGGAGCATCCTACGCGCTCATGTTGATGATCGGCTTGACGGCGCCTTCGATGCGGCGGCTGAACAGCTCGTAGGCGCGGCCGACGTCGCTGAAGGGGACGTCGTGGGTGATCATCTTGCCGGGGTCGATGCGGCCCTGCGCGATGAGGTCGACCGCGACCTTGACCACGTCGACGACCTCGCCGGCGCGGGCGCTGTTCGTCACGTAGATGGTCGGCAGCTTCATGTACATCATGCCCCAGTCGAAGGGGAAGACGGGGTCGCCGTGGGGCATGCCGAATATGCAGGCGGTGCCCTTGACCTTGAGACAGTGGAAGACCTGGTTGCTGGTCTCGTGGGCTCCGCAGGCATCGACAACCACGTCGGCCAGCTCGCCGCCGGTCAGCTCTTTGACGCGCTCGATCACGTCCTCGGTGGCGGCGTTGATCGTGTCGGTGGCGCCGAAGCGCTTACCCATGTCGAGCCGCGGGGCGACGATGTCGGTGACGATGACCTGCGAGGCGCCGCCCTG
>DATDOP010000120.1:0-5419 GCA_035293185.1 Dehalococcoidia bacterium
TAGCTGTGGTTGAGGCGTCGCGCTTCTTCGACGGCGAGTTCGATGACCTTCTTCGCGCGGGGCGTCAGGCCGATCTCGCCGCTGGGCGACTTCTCGCCGCGGCCGATGATGAATTCAACTGCGGAACGGACTTTGCTCAGCTCGACGCCGAGGTTGTTGAGGACCTTCGCGGCGACACCGTCGCCTTCACGCACAAGACCCAGGAGCAGGTGCTCTGTGCCGATGTAGTTGTGGTTGAACCGCTGCGCTTCCTCCTGTGCCAGAGTCAGGACGCGGCGAGCTCGCTCCGTAAATTTGTCGAATCGGTCTGCCATTTGTTGCTAGCGCCCCCTGTTCCTGATCCCAAGGTAGCATAGGCCACAAAGCTAGTCCAACTTGCGGACAGACCTCCAATTGTTACGCTTTCGTTTCCTCCGGCGGGGAATCAGAGGCCAGTTGATCCAGGTTCGCCGCTGCAAACGCCGCGGCCATTTGAGTCTGAGGTAGGTCCTCCTCTTCGACCCGCGTCTGGATCTCCGCAATCTGATTCTCGGCACGATCCGGCGGGGGCGCTATCGGGACTTCCCTCTCCTCGAGGACCGTCCCCGGCTCGATGTCTGACCTGGCGGAAGCCGCGCTCTCGCTGCGGATAGCGTCGATCTCTTCGCTGAACTTCTCACGAATCTCCGGTGGCACGTAGGTCACTTCGCCGTCCGGTGTGAACGCGAAGCCCATGCGCTCGCCCTGGTCACGCGCCTGCTTCAACGAGAGGCCCAGGCGGTGACGGTCGCGCTCGATGCGGATGATCTTCAGCGGCAGCACGTCGCCCTCGCGCACCGCTTCCTGCGAGTGCGAAATGCGGCGGTCCACCAGCTCGGAAACGTGGATCAAGCCCTCGACGGGGCCCTCGATGCGCGCGAACGCGCCGAAGGTCGCCAGCTTGGTGACGATCCCTGGCACAACCTCGCCGACCTGGTACTTGTCGACGATGCCGTCCCAGTGCGCGGGCTGCGCGCGGCGGATGCTGAGCGCGATCTTCTTGCGCTCGTTGTCCACCTTCATCACGTAGACGTCCACTTCGTCGCCCAGCTTGAACAGCTCTTCGGGCGCCTTGTTGCGGTCCCAGGAGATCTCAGACAGGTGCACCAGGCCGTCGGCGCCGCCGAGGTCGACGAACACGCCGAAGTTACGGATCGAGCTGATGCGTCCCTTGCGGATCTCGCCTTCTTCCAGCTCGGACAGCAAGCGGTCTTTCTGCTGCGTGCGCCACTCCTGCAGCGCTCCGCGCTCGGAGAGGATCACGCGGTTGCGCCGCCGGTTCAGCTCGATGACCTTGAGACGCAGGCTGCGCCCCACGGCCGTCTGCAGTCCGGCGCCCGTCTCCGACCGCTCCGGGCGCAGCCCCACGAGCTGCGACAGCGGCACGAACGCCGCCACGCCCTCGACGTTGACCAGCAGCCCGCCCTTGTTGAAGCCGGTGACCTCGCCCTCGAAGCTCTCACCGCTCTCGAACAAGGTCTGCAGCGTGCGCCAGCCGCGCTCGCCGCGCGCGCGGTCTATCGAAAGCAGCACCTCGCCCTCGGACGTCTCCGGCTGGATCACGTAGGCGACGATCTTGTCGCCGGCCGCAACCTTACCCAGCGGGTCCGCGCCCAGGGAGTGCATTTCGTTTACCGGGATGAGGCCTTCGGACTTTGCACCGATATCGACGATCACGCCGTCGCGGTTGATGCTGATGATCGTCCCCTCGACGACCTCGCCGCGCCTCAGTGAGTGGATCGACGACGATTCTTCCTGCGCCAGCAGCGCACCCATGTCCATGGTGTCGTCTTCGAGTTCCAGTGTGCCGCCCCGCTGCCCCGCCTGCTCTTCGGGGTTTTCTACCAAGCCTGGTTCCTCCGAGTCAAATTCGCTGCATTCTAGCACAGGGGTTGTCACTGACAACCTGAGCCCGAATCTGCCGACGTTTGGGTCCCTCGCGCACCTCATGCGCATCGCCCGAGGTCCGAAAGCGACCCTGCGCTGATGCGCCCCTTTAGCGGGGGTCTGGGGGTGTCCCCAGCATTCAATGTCAAGGGGTCTGGGGGTGTCCCCCAGCTTTCCCTATCTTAAAAGGAGAAGGCCCCCGGAGTAACGGGGGCCTTCATGACACCGGCGACGGCCTATTTTCCACAGAGGCTTGCGCCCCCAGTATCGTCAGCGCTGCGACGTTTCACTTCCGTGTTCGGGATGGGAACGGGTGGTTCCATCGCGCTCTAGCCACCGGCCACGCCGAGTATAGCAAAGCCCTCGCGGCTGAAACAAGGAAAGGGAACAAGGCCACATAAAAGGTAGGTTCGCAGCATGCTGCGAACCTACCTTTTATTCATGTGTCTATCTATCTATGTCTGGCCATGTTGGTCGAGCCCGCTTCACGCTTTCAAAGCAGCTGGCAAACACTCGCTTCGGCCGGCCGCCAGACGCCTGATACAATCCCAGCGTGAACAAGGTCCTCATCGTAGACTACGGCGCCGGTAACCTGCGCAGCGTCTCCCGCGCCATCGCCCACCACGGCTTCGAACCCGTGATCAGCTGCGAAGCCCGGGCGATCGCGGGCGCTGAGGCGGTCGTGCTTCCCGGCGTCGGCGCCGCCGCCGACACGATGCGCAACCTGCAGCAGGGCGGCCTCGTCCAGCCGATTCGCGACTACATCAAGAGCGGCCGTCCCTACCTCGGCGTCTGCATGGGCCAGCAGGCCCTGCTCACCGTCAGCGAAGAGGGCGGCGAGCACGCCTGTCTCGATATCGTTCACGGCCGCGTCAAGCGCCTGCCGTCCGGCCAGAAGGTGCCGCACATGGGCTGGAACCAGGTACGCCAGCGCGTCGCCCACCCGATCTTCGATGGCATCGACGACGGCGCCTACTTCTACTTCGTCCACTCCTACTACCCGCAGCCCGACGACGACTCCGTGGTCATCGGTGAGACGGACTACGGCGTGAGCTTCGCCAGCGTGCTGGCCCAGGACAACGTCATCGCCACCCAGTTCCACCCGGAGAAGAGCGGCAAAGATGGTCTGCGCTTCTACCGCAACTTCCTGCACATCGCCTTCCCCGAGCTCGCCATACCAGCCGTCTAACGTGCCCTTCGAAGTGATTCCGGCCATCGACCTGCGGGGCGGCAAGTGCGTCCGGCTCTTCCAGGGCGACTACGCCAAAGAGACCGTTTACGGCGACGACCCCGTCGAGATGGCGCAGCACTGGCAGGAGCTCGGCGCGACGCGTCTGCACGTCGTCGACCTCGATGGTGCGCGCAGCGGCTACCAGGCGAACTCTGGCGCTGTGCGCGCCATCGTCAACGCCGTCTCGGTCCCGGTCGAGCTCGGTGGCGGCGTGCGTGACCTCGACGTCGTTTCGAATTGGCTCAAGGCCGGCGTCGAGCGCGTCTTCCTCGGCACCGTCGCGGTCACCGACCACGACCTCGCTGCCGCGGCCTGCAAGCGCTTCGCCGGCCATGTCGCCGCCGGCGCTGACGCCCGGGAGGGGCGCATCGCGGTGCGCGGCTGGGAGGTCAAGTCGGCCGAGACGGTCGTCGATTTCGCCCGCCGCCTGCTCAACGATGGCGCCTGCGCGATCAGCTACACCAACATCGCTCTTGATGGCACGCTCGAAGGGCCCGACATCGAAGGCATGTCGGAGCTGCTGCGGGCCATCGGCCCCACGGAGGCGCAGATCATCCTCTCCGGCGGCGTCGCTTCGGTCATGGACATCCTCCACGCCGCGGAGGTCCCGGGGCTCGGAGGCGTTATAGTCGGGCGAGCCCTCTATGAAGGTACGGTCAATCTGGCGGAAGCCCTGGATGCAGTAGCGAGGATACAAGCATGAGTCTCGAAGCCTGGGATCACTACACGCTGAGCTGCAGCGACCTCGACGCCACCTGGCGCTTCTACCAGGACGCGTTGGGCCTCAAGGTCACGGAGCGCACCGGCTTTCCGATCAAAGCCGCGATCGTCTGGCTGGGCGACACGCAGATCGTGCACATGTTCCAGTCGCGGCCGGAAGCGAACGCCATCTTTACACGCCTCGCCCCCAAGGACGAGGAGTCGAAGCCCTTCCCTACGGGCCGCATCCTGCACGTCGAGTTCTGGGCCAAGGATCTCGCCGGCATGCGCAAGCAGCTCTCAGCCGCCGGCGTCCAGTTCGCGGAGCGCACGCTGCCGGACAAGCACCAGGTCACGATGGAAGACCCGGACGGCATCCACGTCGGCCTCAACTTCCCCTTGGCTGAAGTGAGCAAGTGAATCGAGGCCCTTTCGACAGGCCGATTGAGTTCGACTCGTCCGCGGCGGATCGGGACTGGTTGCTACTGTCTGAACGCGCTTTCGCGGCAGACTGGGACAACGAGCAGGACGCAACCTATGACCGCTGGAGAGCGCTCCTTCCCGTCCCTCACGAAGTCCCTGTGGCCGAAGCCGGTGCAGAAACCTCAGAATCGTCGGCGGATATACTCAAGACATAGTGCTCACCAAACGCGTCATACCCTGCTTCGACGTCGATAACGGACGCGTCGTCAAAGGCGTCTCCTTCGTGGAGCTGCGCGACGCCGGCGATCCCGTGGAGCTGGCGCCGATCTACGAGGCGGAGGGCGCGGACGAGCTCGTCTTCCTTGACATAACTGCGTCTTCGGACGACCGCCGCACCACCTACGAGATGGTCGAGCGCACCGCCGGCCGCGTCTTCATCCCCTTCACCGTCGGCGGCGGCGTGCGCAGCGAACAGGACGCGCGCCTGCTGCTCGAGCTCGGTGCCGACAAGGTCTCGATCAACAGCGCCGCCGTCGCCGACCCCTCCCTGGTCGGAAGGGCGTCCGAGCGCTTTGGCGCGCAGTGCATCGTCGTCGCCATCGACGCTCGCGCCGTCGGCGAAGGACGCTGGGAGGTCTACACGCACGGAGGCCGGCGCCCCGCGGGTCTCGACGCCGTCGAGTGGGCGAAGCAGGTGGTGTCCCTTGGCGCCGGCGAGCTGCTGGTCACGAGCATGGACACGGACGGCCACCTCAACGGCTACGACCTGCCCCTGACGCGCGCGATCTCAGAAGCGGTCGAGGTGCCGGTGATCGCCTCCGGCGGCTGTGGCAACCCGCAGCACATGGTCGACGCCCTGGTCGAGGGCAAGGCAGACGCCGTCCTGGCCGCGAGCATCTTCCATTACGGCACCTACCGCGTCCGCGAAGCCAAGCAGTACCTGGCGGACCACGGCCTGCCGGTCCGTCTCTAACCCGCAAAGTAACCAGGAGTCCGCAGATGACCTCTACGAATCAGTTGGAAGAGGGAACAACCCTCACGCTCGACTTCACGAAGCTTGCCCGCGTCGCCGAAGTCCCGGGTGTCCTGCCCTGCGCCGTGCAAAACGCCGACACAAGCGAGGTCATCCTCGTCGCCTACGTCAACCAACAGGCCCTGCAG
>DATDOP010000121.1:0-2679 GCA_035293185.1 Dehalococcoidia bacterium
CAGGACGCTGAAGAGCGCCGACTGGCAGAACTCGACGCTGATCGAAGGTGATGTCGTGAGCGAGGTCGCGCGGCTCAAGGGGCAGGACGGCGGGGAAATTCAGGTGCACGGCAGCAGCGATCTGCTGCAAACGCTGTTCAAGCACGACCTGGTCGATGGGCTCCGCCTCTGGGTCTTCCCCGTCTTGCTCGGCTCCGGTAAACGCCTCTTCGCAGGCGGCATTGCGCCCGCCGCGTTCCGTCTTACCGAGACACAGGTCACCGGCACAGGCGCGGTGCTTCACGTCTACGAGCGCGCGGGCGCGGTGGAGTACGGGACCATGGCGGTTGAGGGCGCCGGCTGACTGACGGGCTTCAGGTGGAATGCGCTATACGGCATGCTGTTGGACATGAGAGCGGTGTCGCGACTCTTCAGGAAGCTGACTGGCGCTGCAGGAATCGGTCGGCGACGTAGTAACCGATTGCCAACCTTCAAAGGCGGTGGGCTGCAGCCCGGCGTTGACCTGAACGACTCTGCCGGGCTTCTCGATCTTATGGATGACAACAAATATGAGGCCGCTTCGGCTCGCGCAGAACGGGACGACTAGTCCGCCAGGACGGTGACCTTGATCGGGCTTTGCGTCTTGTCCGCGGCGGCGACGAAGGCGTCCGAGAGGCGGCTAAGGGGGAACTGGTGCGTCTCCAAGACGTGAATCGTGTCGCGGTGACGCGGCAGCACTGAGGTAGCGACCGCGAACTCGGGGCCGTGGTGGCTCTGGCCGTAGATCTTCGAGCCGATCATACGCAGCTCTTTGAAGATGAACAGGCTGGCGTTGATCGACGAGGGCTTGGAGAACAGGCCCTGGACGATGATCAGCCCGCCCGTGCGCGCGGCGTTCATTGCCTGCTCGATCGTGTTGGCGGTGCCGCCCACGGATTCGATGACGACGTCGGGTTCGAAGTCTTTGGCGAAGGCGTCGATGTCGCCCTCTGGCACCGGCTCGATGCCGATCTGGCGCGCCGCTTCGGCCTGGTGAGGATAGCGGTAGGTCATCGCGACCCGGCCGGCGGTGTCGCGGGCGAGCGCGCCGCAGATCAGCCCCAGCGTGCCGCCGCCGATGATCAGGACGCGGCTGTCCAGCTTCAGCTCCGCCAGGTGGATGGTGCGTACGCAGACGGCAAAGGGCTCGTTTAGCGAGGCCTCGAGGGGTGAGAGCGACGGGTCCTGGGCGTGGATGTTGCGCGCCGGCACGTCGATGAACTCCGCGAAGGCGCCGGGGATGTGCACGCCGATCAGCAGTCCGGAGCGGCAGGACTCCGAGAGGCCGCGCAGGCAGTAATCGCAGCGCCCGCAGGCCACCCAGGGGTCGACGCCGTAGAGGGTGTCGGGCAGGCTGGCGCCGCCCGCGTCCAGGATCGTGCCGACGAACTCGTGGCCGGGCGTGACCTCGCGGCCGAGGGCGTTGTTGCCGGTCTCGCGGTAGCGGTGCAGGTCTGAGCCGCAGATGCCGCAGGCCGCGACGCGCAGGCGCACGTGGTCGGGCTTGAGCGGACCGGGCTCCACTTCTCGCAACGCGATTCCGCCGTCGGTCCACTGGCTCTGCAGCATCTCAGCCTCCTGACCACCGATTCGGTCGCGAATGTAACAGGGAGCGGGGGGCAAGTCTACGTAGCGTCGAAATCGACTACGATTCCCCGAGGTGCGCCGCCATGCGCCCCGTTAGCAGGGGTCTGGGGTCTCCCCCAGTTTCAATATCGGAGACGGCCAGTGATCAAACGTTTCAGCACGCTGTACGCGGGACAGGTGGACCTGGATAACACCGGCTTCGAGGGCACGCCGGTGAACGAGCGTGGCTACGACAACGACAAGCTGGCTACGCCGCTGGCGACCGCGGAGGCGATGGGCAAGGCGATGGACCGCCTCGGCTTCGACACGCTGTGGATGGCCGAGCACCACTTCCAGCGCGAGGGCTACGAGTGCATCCCGAACATCCTCATGCTCGCGGTGCACATCGCCAACCGGACGCAGCGTCTGCGTATTGGCTGCGGCTTCAACATCGTGCCGATGTGGCACCCGCTGCGACTGGCGGAGGATTACGCGGTCGCCGACATCCTGACGGGCGGGCGGGTGCGATTCGGCGTCGGGCGCGGCTACCACACGCGGGAGGTCGAGACCTTCGGCGCGCCGATGCAGGACGCGGCGGCGAACCGCGAACTGTTCGAGGAGCAGGTGGAGCTGGTGCTCAAGGCGCTGCGCGAGCCCTCGTTCTCGCACCACGGCAAGCACTACGACATTCCGCCGCGCGTTCCCTACCGGGGCTACGAGCTGGAGGAGATCACGCTGGTGCCGCGGCCGCAGCATCCCGTGGAGTGCTGGCAGCCGATCGTCAGCGCCAGCGAGCGCGGGCTGGACTTCATGGTGCGCAACGGGATCAACGGCTTCATGGGCGGCGGCGCGGCGGTCGGTGGCGCGCGGCACCCGCTGATCGAGGCGTGGCAAGCGCGCCTAGCCAAAGCAGGCCGCGAGACGGAGCTGGGCGGCGACCTGATCATCGGGTTCTCCGCGTTCATCACCGATTCCGAGGAAGAGGCGATGAAGCGCGTTCAGCCGTTCGTGGAGGAGCACCAGAAGATGTTCGGGCCGCTGGGTTTCGCGGGAGTGTTGAGCGACGAGCAGATCGAGATGCTGGGCGACCCGAAG
>DATDOP010000122.1:0-3753 GCA_035293185.1 Dehalococcoidia bacterium
CTCCGCCAGCGCCATGCCCGCGACGCGCATCGGCACGCCCAGCTCGCGGCCCAGGTCGGTGGCCAGCGTCACGTCCTTGTGCGCCAGGCGCAGCGTGAAGCCGCCGCCGTCGAAGTTGCCGCGCAGATACATCCCGATCAGGTCGAAGGTGCGCGTGCGGCCGATCGCGCCGTGACGCAGCGCGTCCCACAACGCCAGCGGTTCGACGCCGCCTTTGACGCCCATCGTGAAGCACTCCATCAACGCCGTCTGCAGCATGTAGGTCATGACGTTGTGCGACAGCTTCGCGACCGTCCCGGCGCCGATTGGCCCGATGTACTTCGGCGCGTTGCCCATGCCTTCGAGGACGCCCTTGTATTCGTTGAACACGGCCTCGTCGCCGCCGGCCCAGATCGCCAGCGTCCCTTCGTTCGCGCCGCGCGTCCCGCCCGACACCGGCGCGTCGAGCATCCTGATGCCCTTGGCGGCGAACTCGTCGTGCAGGCGCCTTACCAGCTTCGGTGAGTTGGTCGAGAGGTCGAACCAGACCGACCCGGGCTGCATGTTGGCCAGCAGCCCGTCCGCGCCCAGCGCAACCGACTCCACCTCCGGCGGCCCCGGCAGCGACGTAAACACCACCTCGCTGAATCGCGCGACCTCGCTCACGCTCTCTGCCCAGGCGCTGCCCGCCTGCAGGTGCGGCTCCGCCACGGCGCGCCGCGCGTCGTGCACCATCATCTCGTGGCCTGCCTTGCGCAGGTTCAGCGCGATGCCCTTGCCCATGTTGCCGAGACCGATTACGCCAACCTTCACGCCTTTTCTCCTTTACAAGCGACTGCGGCCGCCAGGCCTTTGCGCCTCACGTGGCGCGCGAAGATGAACCCTGGAACCATGGAACCCGCGAAGCCGAACTCGCGGTGAATCGGCTCCTGGTTCTAAGGTTCCAGGGTTCTAGGGTTCCTTCCCCCCGAACCCCAACACCGTGCGCACCACCTCGCCGGCCTCCATCGCCCGAAACGCCTCCGGCAGGTCTGCCAGGCTGCCGCGCCGCGTGATCATCTCGTCCAGCCTCAGCCGGCCCTGCATGTAGAAGTCGACGTACTTCGGCATGTCGATCCGAAAGCGGTTGGAGCCCATCATGCTGCCCTGGAACTTGCCGCGGAAGAACATGCGCCCGTCCAGCTCCAGTTGCTGCCCTACCGGCATCAACCCGATCACCGTCGCGGTACCGCCGACGCGGATCGATTCGAAGCACTGCGTGACCGTCTGCTTCAGGCCAATCGCCTCGAACGAGTAGTCGACGCCGCCGTCCGTCATGTCGCGCAAGGCCTGCACGGGGTCGCGCGAAGAGGCGTCGACCACGTGTGTGGCGCCGCACTCCTTCGCCGTCGCCAGCTTGTTCTCGAACACGTCGACGGCGATGACCTGGCGCGCTCCGGCGATCCGCGCCGCCTGAATCGCCGAGAGCCCAATGCCGCCCGCGCCGTAGACCGCCACGGTCGAGCCCGGTTCAACCTTCGCTGTGTTGAACACGGCGCCCATGCCCGTCGTCACGCCGCAGCCGATCAGCGCCGCGCGGTCCAGCGGCATGTCCTCGCGGATCTTCACGATCGAGTTCTCGTGAACCAGCATCTGCTCCGCGAAACCGCCGAGGCCGCCGTGCTGGCCCACGCTCTGGCCCTCCCAACTCAAACGCGGCTTCTCGCTCGGCCCGCGGCCCAGCGCAGCGCGGTTGGCGCAGCGGAACGGCTGGCCGCTGAGGCAGTACTCGCAATGGCCGCAGAACGTCGAAAGGCAGGTGATCACGTGGTCGCCCGGCTGCACGTACGTCACCTGCTCCCCCACCGCTTCGACGACGCCCGCCGCCTCGTGGCCGAGCACGGCCGGCATCGGCATGACGGAATCGCCCTTGAGGTAGTGCAGGTCGCTGTGGCAGACGCCGCTCGCCACGGTGCGCACGAGCACCTCCCGCGCCAGCGGCGCATCGATCTCCACGTCTTCGACCGCGAGCTGCGGCAGCGGGTCGCTGGTCTTGCGCATCACGGCAGCTTTCATCGTCGACTCCGAATCTGAACTGGGCGAGGAATCCCCTTCGCCTCTGCCTGTCCCGAAGGACGGGCATCCGGCGCGCGTATTATCCACTACCATTTCGACAACCGATGCCCTTCGAACTGCAACCCACCCTGACAGGCGAGCTCCTCACGCTCAGACCCCTCCGGCCGGAGGATTGGGATGACCTCTACGCCGCGGCCTCAGACCCCCTGATCTGGGAGCAGCATCCGACAAAAGACCGCTACACCGAGCGCGTTTTCCGGGGGTTCTTCCAGGAGGCGCTGGAGTCCGGTGGCGCGCTGGTTGCCATCGATGCCGGGGACGGCCGCATCATCGGCTCGTCGCGATTCCACGGCTACGACGAGGCAGGAAGCGAAGTCGAAATCGGCTGGACCTTCCTGGCCAGGTCCCACTGGGGCGGCGTCTACAACGGGGAAATGAAACAGCTGATGCTCCGCCACGCTTTTCGATTTGTGGACACGGCCGTCTTCCTCGTCGATCCGCAGAATCTGCGTTCCCAGAAGGCCCTCGAGAAGATCGGCGCGGTTCGTGCGGGATCAAGGCTTGACGGCCGTGGCCGCGACAGCGTTCTCTTCCAGATCACCGCGTCCAGCTTCACCCAGGAGCCTTGCTGAACACGCTCGCGGGCCCCCTTCCAGCCGTTTGGGGGTGTCCCCCCTTTTCGATCCCGGTTAAGCTATAAACGATTTCGTTTCGAATGCATCAGGAGGAATCAGGCAATGCCAAAGGTTACCGGTCTCGGGCACGTCGGCCTCTTTGTCAAGGACATGCCGATGATGGTCGACTTCTACTCGAACTTCCTCGGCCTCACGGTGACGGACCGCGGCATGAGCGACCGCATCGTCTTCTTCAGCGCCCACCCGGAGGACGAGCACCACGAGCTGGCGCTGGTACGTTCCGACGACCGCAAGTCAGACACCCAGCAGCTCTCCTTCAAGTGCGCCTCGCTGACTGACCTGCGCGAGTTCTACAAGAAAGTCGTCGACCAGAACCTCGAGATCGACCACGTCGTCAACCACGGCATCGCCTTCGGATGCTACTTCAAGGACCCGGAGAACAACGTCGTCGAGGTCTACTGGTCGACGGGCAAGGACTACCCCCAGCCCCACGCCGACAAGCTGGACCTCTCGATGAGCGAGGCAGATCTGCTCGACATCCTCGAGAACATGCCGCCCAAGGAGGGCTCCGGCCCGCGCTTCTACGGCGAGGACGTCGGCAAGCGCCTGCTCACCCACGCCGGCTAACTACACGCGACCCAACCAGAAGCGGCGAGCCTGAAGGCTCGCCGCTTTGCGTCTAACGCTGACCGCGTGAAGTTCAGCGTGCCATGAAACAACCTGGCGCTGATCTATCGCATCGTGCTCGGCGCAGCGCAGCGCACGGCGTATGCTCGCGTGCTTGCTCGGTTGTAGACCCTGCGCTACGAGTAGTGAGCCATCCTAAGGCTCACAGCCTCAGTCGCAGGGGTTGATAAACTCCACAGGCTGAGTCATTGGCGCCCTGGACGCAACTGAGACCTGAAGCATGAACTCGTAGCTAGTCTTGTAAGACAGGCCTGACAGGGAGCTGAAGTACTGCGTCGGCGTACCGTAGGTCACCGCACCTGACGAGATCTGGGTCCACGGTGCCGTCCCCTTTAGCCGGCGAAAGAGTAGCCACCTCGCGCCCGGTGTACTGCCCTGGACAGTCCACGTTCCAAAG
>DATDOP010000123.1:0-2020 GCA_035293185.1 Dehalococcoidia bacterium
ACGACGGCGGCTGTGAGGAGCGAGCGCTTGAGCAGCGACCGGTGGACCAGGGTGTGGTAAAGGCAGCGCGGCGTGCCGTCCAGCTGGAAACGGGCGCGCCGGCCGTCCCCGGCGCTGCAGACGAGCCCGGCTGCGTCTGTCGTCACTTCGGCGATGTCTCGTCGATCAGCGTTTCGATGTGAGCCATGGAGTCGGCCAGCGTGCCGTCGCGGTCGAAGAAGATGATCTTCCTGCGCAAGGAGCCTCCGGTGTCTATTTGCCACGGCCAGCCCTCAGGATAAGGCCAGCGAGTCTGACGTAGAATTGGCGCACAGGAACGCCCTTATGCGAAGGAGCAGCCATGAGCACCGAAACGATCCGCCTCACCTCGCTCGCCAGCTGCGCCGGCTGCGCCGCGAAGGCGGGTCCCGGCACGCTGGCGGCGGTGCTCAAGCCCTTGCTCGAGACGTTCCGTCCGCAGGACCACCCGCGCCTGCTCGCCGGCGTCACGGACGACGCCGCCGTGTACCAGATCGACGACGAGACCGCCGTCGTGCAGACGATCGATTTCTTCCCGCCGGTGGTGGACGACCCGTACACCTTTGGCGCGGTCGCGGCCGCAAATGCGATGAGCGACGTGTACGCGATGGGCGGCGAGGTGGTCATGGCGCTGAACGTCGCGGCCTTCCCCGAGGACATGGCGCCGGAGACGATCAGCGAGATCCTGCGCGGCGGCGCCGAAACGGTGGCGAAGGCGGGCGGGATCATCGCCGGCGGCCACACCGTGCTGGACGACGAGCCGAAGTACGGGCTGTCCGTCATGGGCCTGGTGCACCCGCAACGCATCCTGGCCAAGACCGGCGCCCAGCCCGGCGACGCGCTGGTGCTGACGAAAGCGCTGGGCACCGGACTCGTACTGACGGCGGCCAAGCGCGACGTCGTGCAGCCGGGACACCTGGAGGCAGCCGTCGCGAGCATGCTGACGCTGAACCGCCACGCCTCGCACCTGGCGCTGGAGGCCGGCGCGCACGCGATGACCGACGTCACCGGCTTCGCGATCATCGGCCACTCCTGGGAGATCGCCGACCACAGCGGCGTGCACCTGACGCTGCGCGCGTCTGCGCTGCCGCTGCTGCCCGGCGCCCTGGGTTACTCGGAGGCCGGGCTGGACTTCGGCGGCATGGGGCGCAACAAGGCGGGACTGGAGCACAAGACGCGCATCGACCCCTCGCTCAGCGACCCGATGCGCCACCTGCTCTTCGACCCGCAGACCTCCGGCGGCCTGCTGATCTCGCTGCCGCCCGCCGCCGCGGAGACGATGGTCGCCAGCCTGCGCGCCGACGGCTACCCGGCAGCCGTCATCGGCAGCGTCAGCGCGGGGACGGGCGTGAGCGTGGAGGCGTAGCGAATCTTCAGGGGATGTTGAGCGGATAAGCGGATGGAGGTCAACACACGCTCATCCGCTTGCCGCCAATTATCCAGTGGCAGCTCGTCGCAGCAGGCGCTCGTCGCCGCGGCGCATGGTGACGTGGCGGCGGTCGAGCTCTTCGAGGAAGGGCTGGACGTAGCGGCGGGAGCTGCTCAAGAGGTCGCGCACCTGGGCCATCGTGATCGTTTCCTGCGTCTTCAGCGCTTCGACCACGCGCGACGTCATCTCGTCGAAGGCTTCGCGCGTGAACACTGCGCCGGAACCGCAGTCGACTACGGCGCCGGTCTCGACCAGGTACGCCAGCAGATCTTCGGGCGGGCGATGCTCCGCGGGCGGCGTGTACGGCGTCGAGCGCAAGGACGCCACGTAAGCGTCCGCGGCCCGGCGTTGCGCGGGCGTGAGCGTGGAGGCGTAGCGAATCTTCAGGGGATGTTGAGCGGATAAGCGGATGGAGGTCAACAGACGCTCATCCGCTTGCCGCCAATTATCCAGTGGCAGCGCGGCGAAGCAGGCGCTCGTCGCCGCGGCGCATGGTGACGTGGCGGCGGTCGAGCTCTTCGAGGAAGGGCTGGACGTAGCGGCGGGAGCTGCTCAAGAGGTCGCGCACCTGGG
>DATDOP010000124.1:0-5985 GCA_035293185.1 Dehalococcoidia bacterium
GTCGCCACGCTTACCCCATCGCCTTTGAGCCCAGCTAGTATCTCGAGTGCTTCCGACCTCTTCATCTTCTCGTGTCCTATCTCTGCTGACGACGGCTTGCAGCTAAAGAACCTGCCCCGAGAATGCCCGCTAGCAGGCCGCCGCGATGCAATCGCTTAGCTTGTCGGTGCGCTGACCAGGACGACCGTTGGCCGGCGTTCGGCGCGGCTCTGGGCAAACGCCGTCGAGAGCAGGCCCACGTCGTCGGCGCGGTCGATGGTGTAGACGGGCACGTCCAACGTCTCCAGGACGGGCTCCATGTAACGCACGGCGGTGTTCTTGTTCTCTTCGACGGGCACTGTGACATCGCGGTTGAACTGGCCGACGAGCATGCAGGTCGGCACGCGCAGGTCGATGGCGACGCCGCGCAGAGCGTTCATCGCCGCGAACAGGCCGACGTTCTGGATGATCACCACCGACTCCGCCCCGCCGATCCACATCCCCGCGTTGACGCAGATCGCCTCGTCCTCCGTCGAGAAGGTCAGCATCTGCAGGCTCGTGTCCTGCGTCAGCGACGCCAGCAGCGTCTTCTGGTGCGTATCCGGCACGATCAGCACGTGCGAGACGCCCAGCGCCGAGATCGCCCCGTGCAAGACCGCCGCAGGGATCGACTCTACGATGCGTTTGGTTCCGGTTTCGCTGGTCATGACGCCCAATCCTATCAGGTTCAGAGCGGCGTTAGCTCAGTCTGCAGCAGGCCCGCCACTGCCTGCCGCCAGCGTCCGTGCTCTGCCCGCGCGACCGGTGCGCGTGGCGACGGCTGCAAGCGTGCCGTTTCCGAGCGCAGCGCCGCGATCTCCGCTTCGTCACGCCAGAAGCCCACGGCTAGTCCCGCCAGGTACGCGGCGCCCAGCCCGGTGGACTCGACGCTCTGCGTCCGCGAAATCGTCGCGCCCGCGAGGTCAGCCTGCAGCTGCATCAACCGGTCATTCGCCGCGGCGCCGCCATCGACGCGTATCTCGGCAATCTGCAGCCCGGTTTCCTCGCGCATCACGTCCAGCACGTCCTGCGCCTGAAACACCATCGAATCGACCGCCGCCCGCACGACGTGCGCTGACGTCGCAACGCCGGTCAGCCCGTAGATCGCGCCGCGCGCGTCCGGGCCCCAGTACGGCGAGCCCAGCCCGACGAACGCCGGCACGAAAACCACCCCTGCCGCGTCCGCTACGCTCGCTGCCAGGCGCTCCGCGTCCGCGGCGCCCGCCACCAGCCCCAGGTTGTCGCGGCACCACTGCAGCGCCGAGCCCGCCACGAAGATCGAGCCCTCCAGCGCGTAGCGGGGCCGCATCTCGCCCGCCGCCGGCGCCAGCGTCGTAATCAGCCCGCGCTGCGAGGTGAAGCGCCTGTCACCCGTCGCCATCAGGATGAAGCAGCCCGTCCCGTAGGTCGCCTTGGTCATGCCCGGCTCGAAGCACGCCTGCCCGAACAGCGCTGCCTGCTGGTCCCCCACCAACGCCGCAATCGCCAGGCCAGCCGGCAGCGCTCCCGACGCCACCGTCAGCCCCCGCACTGCGCCCGACGGCCCAACCTCCGGCATCACACCCCGGTTCAGGCCGAAGACCTGCAGCAGGCCGTCGTCCCAGTCCAGCCCCTCGATGTCGAAGCAGAGGGTGCGTGAGGCGTTCGTGGCGTCCGTGACGTGTAGCGCGCCGCCGCTGAGCCGCCACGCCAGCCAGGAGTCGATCGTCCCGAAACAGACGTCCCCCCTCGCGATACGGCCTGCCAGCGTCTCGTCCTGCCGCGTCAGCCACAACGCCTTCGTGCCGCTGAAGTACGGGTCCAGCCGCAGGCCCGTCTTGCGCGACACTTCCGGCTCCAGCCCGGCGGCCCGCAGCTCCTCGCAGATCCCCGCCGAGCGCCGGCACTGCCAGACGACCGCGCGGTGCAACGGCTCGCCGCTGCGCCGATCCCAAAACAGCAGCGTCTCACGTTGATTCGCCACGCCCAGCGCGATCGGGCGCACGTCCGGCGCTGACACCAGGCAGTCCCCGACCGCCGCGAGCGTCGCAGCCCAGATCTCGTTGGCGTCGTGCTCCACCCAGCCCGGCCGCGGGTAGTGCTGCGTCAGCTCCCGGTAGCCGCTCGCGCGGACGGCGCCGGCGTGGTCGACGAGCAGCGCGGTGACGCCCGTCGTCCCGGCGTCGATCGCCAGGATCGCTTCAGCGGCCATCCAACGCCCTCTGCCCTATGCCTATGCTCTTTGACCTAGCGGGGCGGCGCCATCGGCTGGCCGCCCGGTATCTCAATCGAGATTCCGGCGTCCACCAGCAGCGTCTGGCCCGTGATCCAGCGCGCCTCGTCGCTGGCCAGGAAGACAGACGCCCAGCCGATGTCCCAGGAGTTGCCTTCGTCCTTGATCACGCCCGAGGTCGCGCGCGCCTGCCGGCCTTCCGGCGTCAGCCTGTGCGCCACCAGCGGCGTGTACACCTGGCCCGGCGCAACGGCGTTGACGCGGATGCGGTGCTCGCCCAGCTGTCCCGCCAGCGCCACGGTCAAGCCCATGGCCGCCGACTTGCTCGTCGTGTATGCGGTCGAGGTCGCGGGATAGGCGCGCACCGCCGCTATCGAAGACAGGTTGATGATCGAACCGCCACCCGCCTCGATCATGTACGGCACCACCGCCTGGGCCGCCATCGCCATGCTGCGGACGTTGACCACGAAGTGCTGGTCCCATTCGTCCTCGGTGATGTCGGCCAGCGCCTGGCGTGACGGGATGCCGACGTTGTTCTGCAGGATATCGATGCGTCCATAGCGCTCGAACGCGGCAGCGGCCAGCGCCTTGCACTCAGCCTGCCTCGTCACGTCCGCCTGAAAGAGCGACGCGATCCCGCCTTCCTCTTCGATGATCGCTACCGTCTCCAGCGCGCGGTCCGCCACCAGGTCAACGCAGAGCACGCTCGCGCCCTCGCGCGCGAACAGGATCGCCGCCGCCTTGCCGTTGCCGACACCGGGCCCGCTGGACCCGGCCCCTGTCACCACCGCTACCTTGCCCTTCAGCCTATCGACCATTAACCACCTGCCTCCGGCGCCGGCTCCAGCTCTGGCTGACGCAGCGGCTTCATCTCCCAGGCCACCGGCAACCCCGCCTCGGAGTCACGCAGGCCCTCCGTCTCGGCCACCCAGTCGGCGCCGTGCGGCAGGATCACAGTTGCGTGGCGTACGCGGTTGAGGCTGACGTCGTCGACGTTGGGCGGTAGCACGCCGTTGTCGCGCATCGCCTTGACGGCGCGCAGCAGTTGCCTGCGAACCGTGATCACCATGATGTCCAGGGACCCCAGGTGCTCGTGCGATCGGTCGTAGATCACTTCGCCCTTCTCGTTGGACATCAGCTCGGTCATTGCCCGGTCCTGCAGGTTGCCGATCGGCGGCACGCCGCAGACGAGCCTGTCTTTCTCCGCTTCGTAGTCGCGCCAGTAGTCGTTGTGTTTGTTCGCCTTGGTGTAGAAGTACGTCCGCGGGTCAGACGTCCGCTCGACGAAGCCGATGCTCTTCTCCAGGTTGATCGGTACCGATGCCGCCATGTCGTGCATCGGCTGCGTCAGGCTGCCGCGTTGCGTGATCAGCATCGCCCATTCGTCGTCCAGCGGCACGAAGGAGCGTAGCGTCACGCCGTCCGTACCCGTGATCATCGTGTGGAACGGGAAGATGAACTGGTTGATCCGGTGCCACTCGAAGCGATGGTCGTCGTCCCAGGTGCGCTTCGCCGTGTAGTAGCAGCCGTACGGCGTCGTGCGCACGTCCAGCCTCGGGATCTTGTCGGACCAGATCATGTTGAACAGGCCCGGCTTCGCTGGTTCCGCCGGCTCCTCGCCGAACATCCGCAGCCGGAAGGCGTCCAGCCGCGAGTGCAGGTAGTCGAGGTGGTTGGAGTCGGTGTCGCCTTCCATGTTCTGCAGCCAGTTCGACTCTTCCATCATGATGCTTGGCGGCGCGACGTACTCCGGCGGCAGCGTGTTGATCTCGAAGGCCGGGAAGGGCGGCGGCACCGCGCGCGGACCCATGTACACCCAGACCATGTGGTTGACGTCCCGCGCCGGGTATGCGCGCGCCTTCACCTTGTTCTTGAAGTTCGATTCCGCCGGCTCCGATGGCATGTCGACGCAGGCGCCCGTGACGTCGAACTTCCAGCCGTGATAGACGCAGCGCAGCCCGTCTTCTTCGTTACGGCCGAAGAACAGCGAGGCGCCGCGGTGGGGGCAAGCGTTCTGGACCAGGCCAATCTTGCCCGAGCTGGCCCGGAACGCGATCAACTCCTCGCCCAGCAGCTTGACCCGCAGCGGCGGACTGTCCGGCGCCGGCAACTCGTCCGAGCGCACGGCCGGCAGCCAGTATTCGCGCATCAGGTTGCCCATCGGCGTGCCGGGGCCGACCCTTGTTAGCAGCTCGTTGTCTTCCTTACTCAGCATTTCGGGACCTCCGCTCGCGCCTTGACCGCGTCACCTTTTCTTACAACATCGGCGCCGCCTGTCAAGGCGAGTGGCTACTTACCTAGCTTCGACAGCGCATTCTGACGCCACATCGGCCAGGCGCGTGCGTAATCCTGCGTTCGAGACCCGGCAACGACCTCCGCATCGTCCAGGAACGTGATCGTGCCTCCCGGCCCGGCAATCGACATGGCCTGCAGCTGCATCTGCGCGCTCTGCTCCAGGTAGATGCTGCGTCCCACGGCCCGCGCCACGCTCTCGCCCACCACCACGGCCCCGTGCCCCCGCATCAGCGCCGCCGGCTTGTCACCCAACACACCCGCCAACGCTTTGCCGAGGCTGGCGCTGCGGACCAGCATGTCCGTGCCCTTCTCGAAATCGCGGATCTCGAAGGTCGGCACGCCCAGGCCAACGAACGCCGCCATGTGGAAGACCGGCCTCAACGGTACGCCGGTCACGCTGAACGGCACCACCGTCGGCGAGTGGTTGTGCACCACCGCCATCACCTCCGGGCGCGCTCTGTACGCCTCGCCGTGGATGAAGCGCTCAGTGACAGACGCGCGGCCGGCAGCGTCTATCGCGTTGCTATCGAGGTCATACTCAATGATGTCGCTCTCCGTCACCAGCTCAGGCGCCAGCGAGCGGGCCAGCAGATAGCGGTTCGGGTCGCGGTCGGAGCGGACGCTAACGTGTCCGTAGGCATCGATAATCCGGAACTCGGCCAGGATCCTGTAAGCAGCAACGAGGTCTTCGGTCAGGCTCATGAGTCTGCTCCCGCTTGAAAGATTGGAGCCACCTGAAAGGCTCCGCTGAGGGTGCACGCACGTACGGCGTCGCGGTCGCGAGTATACGCGGCCAACGGACCCGCGGCCAGGAACCGTCCGCGACACTTGTCCACGCTTGATCAGAGGTACACCGGGTACGGATTCGCTACCAATCCGTCGAGAAGTTCAATAATGGAGTTCTTTGCTTTGCTGAGCAGCCGCATCCGTGACTACGGCGGTAACCGGCGAGCAATCGCCAGTACAGCCGGTCTCCTGGTCGTCTTCACAGGCTCGCTGCTGGCATCGATGGCCATCGACGCAGCGATCGTCATGCCCGTTGCCGTCGTGGCGGCTTTTGGCGCTGGGCTTCTACTTCTCCCCAGCAAGGCCCAGGCAATTGAGCGTGAGGAAGAGCACCGGCTGGTCGGCAAGCACCTCGAGCGCCAGGTGCGAAACGCCCGCAAGCTCTCCATCCTCGACCACCAGACAGCCCTCCTGCAGCGGTGGTACTTCGAGCTGCGCGTCGCGGAAGAAGCGAAGCGCTGCCGCCGCTACGAAACCAGGATGGCGGTCGTAATCATCAAGGTGCAGGACTCCAACCCGCCCAAGCGGGTGTGGAGGCAGGAAGACGAAATGGACTTCGTCCAGATGTTCGCGCGCACTCTGCGGTCTGTCGATCTCGCCGCCCGGATCAACGAGCGCGAGTACGCCGTCTGCCTTCCCCAAACGACCGAGGAGGGTGCCGCCATCGCCGCCAC
>DATDOP010000125.1:0-7441 GCA_035293185.1 Dehalococcoidia bacterium
GGGCCCGTGCCGAGGCACCCGCCGTAGCCGCACCCGGAGACGTCAGCGCACAGCTCGCCAATCTCGCGGGCCTCCACGCCCAAGGCGCCCTGACGGACGAGGAGTTCGCGGCCGCCAAGGCGCGCGTGCTCGCGGGCGAATAGCGGCCTCGGCAGGGCCCTGCCGGCAGGGCTTCGAGGCGCCGGCGCCGAACTCCAGTGCCATGGACACCACGAGCAACACCGTGCAGGCGCTCGTCCTCGCGCTCGTCTGGCTCGTGGTCATCGTCGTCGTGCGCTTCGCGCTACGCGCGTCCTTCGCCCGCTACGAGCGGAAGCTTGCAGAGAGCGACACTGCCGCGGCTGCACGCAGGCGTACGACGTTCAGCTTCCTCCTCCGCGTCGTGATTGCCCTCGTCGTCCTCGTCGGCGTCTGGAGCGTGCTCTCGGTGTTTCCCGTCACCAAGGAGGTGGCGAGTGCCTTCCTGGCGTCGAGCGCGGTGATCGCCGTCATCGCGGGTGTCGCGCTCTCGACCCCGATCGGCAACCTCGGCTCAGGCGTTCTCCTCGCGTTCACGCAGCCCGTTCGCCTCGGCGACCGGGTCACGGTCGCCGAGCACACCGGCGTCGTGTCCGCGATCACGCTTACCTACACGCAGCTCGTGACCGACGAGGGTACCCACGTCTTCGTGCCCAACACGAGCATGGTCTCGACCGCGCTCGTGAACCGCTCGGTACGCACGTAAGCGTCAGGTCTTCCATTCCACCTCGAGGTGGAACGTGGAAGACCTGACCCGTTACATGCAGTCCTTCAGGGCCTGCGCCTCGGGGAGGCCCTCGAGCTTCTTGAGCGTGTTGTTCTCGATCTGGCGGATCCGCTCCCGCGTGACGCCGAAGGCTCGCCCCACCTCTTCGAGGGTGCACGGCTGCGAGCCGTCGAGGCCGTAGCGGAGCTCGATGACGCGGCGCTCGCGCTCGGGCAGCGACGCGAGTGCGAGCTCCACGTCCCCCCGGCGCAGCGACAGCGAGGCCGTGTCGAACGGCGACTCCGCCATCTCGTCGGGCACGAAGTCCCCGAGCGACGAGTCCTCGTCCTCGCCGATCGGCTTCTCGAGTGAGATCGGAAGCTGCGACATCCGCAGGATCTCGCGCACTTCGTCCGGCGCGATGTCGAGCTCGTCGGCGATCTCCTCGGGGAGCGGCTCTCGACCGAGCCGCTGCACGAGCTGGCGCTCGATGTGGACGACCTTGTTCAGCTTCTCGACCATGTGGACGGGGATCCGGATCGTCCGCGCCTTGTCCGCGATCGCCCGGGTCACGGCCTGCCGGATCCACCAGGTCGCGTACGTGGAGAACTTGAAGCCCTTGCGGTAGTCGAACTTCTCGACCGCCCGGATGAGGCCGATGTTGCCCTCTTGGATCAAGTCGAGCAGCGACATGCCCCGGCCGATGTACTTCTTGGCCACGCTGACCACGAGGCGCAGGTTGGCCTCTGTCAGGCGGCGCTCGGCGGCGAGGCCTTCGCGCTTGAGTCGGCTGAAGTGAGCGCGCAGAGCGTCCTCGCAACTGGCGAGCCGGGCCTTGGCATCGGCGCCGGGCGGCAGCAGGTTCTCCTCACCCGCGGCCGCAGCCATCATCGAGACGAGCTCGGGCTGGAGGATGTGCGTGATGATCGACAGCTGCACGATTGCGCGCGCGGCATCTTCGACTTCGATCTTGCGTGAGGTGGCGACGGCCTCGGCGAACTCGTGGTCCATCTCGCCGTCGATGAAGCTACGCAGGGTCGGGTCGCCGACACGGTCTGCCAGAGTCGAGTGACGCGGCAGGTTCTTGTGCCTGATCGCGAGGTCAAGGACGGGCTTGTACTTGTACAACTGCTCGAACAGGGTCAGGGCGATCTCGACGGACGTGGGTTCGCTACCGCGTTCGGCACGCCACATGTCTTCGATCGCCTCGATGTGCTGGCCTTCCTCCATCTGGCGGGCGAGGTGCTTCTCGTCGGCGGCAGAGAGGAGGAATACCTTGCCGATTTCGCGCAGGTACATGCGGACCGGGTCATCGATGCCTTCCTGGTCCTCCAGAGGCACGCTGGTCTGCGCCGCTTCCCGTTCCTCATCAGCCTCTTGCGAGAGCTTGATGTCCGGCTCAGACCAGATGTCGGAGCCGAGGTCACGGGTACGGCTTTCAATCATGTCGGCGACGCGGCGGAACGAGTCCTCACCGCCGCCGGCATTGGTAGTTAGCATTTCGGTTTCGCCGTCGGCGACTCCGTCAAGTGACACGCGATTGGTCATCGCTGACGCACCTTCTCCCATAAATCACCGATGAGACCAAGAATGGGGCAGCCGTAAACTACGACTTCCCCTCTCAATCCCATGAGCGGAGTACTATCCCACGTGGTCTGGGCGGGAGCCCTCGATCAAGCGGCGGTGGAAACGCAAGCCGGCTTCCATGTCTTCCAGGAGCTGGGACGCGACGTTTTCAGTCTCGGCGTCCTCTGATGTCTCCTCTGAATTGCCTGCTCCCATCCGTGCTCGGGCGATGGATGCAACCTGCCCCGGCCGAACCCCTGCCTCTCCTTCGGCAAGGGCCAGGGCGCTAGCCTCCTTGACTGCCCTTATTTTAGCGTGCTCCAGCCTCTGCACACAATCTAGGAACGCCTTTTCAGCCTCCGCCGTTTCAATAATTGGTAAATTTACTCCTATCACTGTCTGGTAGTGCTCCCAGAGCTCGTTCTCTTCTTCTAGAACTGGTTCTGAGGCCTGCCAGCGGCGGAAAAGCTCCCTGTTTTCACTGATATAGAAGAGGTCTGCCGCCAGTTCCTTACCTCTATCGGCCAACTCTGGACGCTGAAACAGCAGCGCCAGCAAGAAAGTTTCTCGAGGCGAAGCGGAAGCTGAAAGCGGCTTGATCGAAGGCACGGGCGGCGCCTCTGCCGGCTCCGCGGCGGGCACAGTAGCGCGCTGGCGCGGACGCCGGCGCAGCTCCCGCCGCAGCTCGTCCTCGCTGACCCGGGCGAGGCGCGAAAGGCGCTGCAGGTAGTGGGCCCGCAGCACCGGGTCGGTGACGTCCGCGATCGCCGGCAGGACTTCGGCGACGAGCTGCGATCGGTCGCGCGGCTGCAGCAGGTCGAGGCCGGCGCTGACCACAGCGATGAGGTGATCGACGACGGGCCGGGCGGAGTCGACGGCGTTGGGCCAGGCCTCCGCCTCCGAGGAGCGGATCAACTCGTCTGGGTCCTTGCCGCGCGGCAGCGCCACGACGCGGATGTCCAGGCTGCGGGCGCGGCCGGCGATGCGCGTCGGCCGGTCGGCGGCGGCGACGACCTGGATGGCGCGCAGGTTGGCGGCGCTGCCGGCTTCGTCGGCGTCCATGGCGAGGACGACGCGTTCGGCGAAGCGCTGCAGCAACGCGGCCTGGCGCTCGGTGAGGGCGGTGCCCATCGAAGCGACGACGTTACGGTGGCCGAACTGGTGCGCCGCGATCACGTCCATGTAGCCCTCGACGATCACGGCGGCGCCGGCAGCGCGAATCGCCTCCTTGGCGCGGTCGAGGCCGTAGAGCAGGCTGCCTTTGTCGAAGACATGGGTCTGGGGCGTGTTGACGTACTTGGCGCCGGGCTGCGATTCCGCCTCGCCGCCGGGCAACACGCGCCCGCCAAGCCCGACGACGCGGCCGCGGTCATCGCGGATCGGGAAGACCAGGCGGTCGCGGAAGCGGTCGTAGGCGCCGCGCTCACCTTCGACCAGGAGACCGGCTTCGACGAGCTGCGCCTCGGCGTAACCGCGGCTGGTCAGGTGATCGCGCAGCGTGTTCCAGCCGGGCGGCGCGTAGCCGAGCTGAAAGTCGCCGGCCGTCTTGGAGTCCAGTCCTCTTTCCTTTATATAGGCGTTCGCGCGGTCGGAGTTTTGCAGCAGGCCGTGGTAGAAGAGAGCGGCCGCCTCGTTGGCGTCCTGCAGGCTCTTGATCTCCTGGCGGCGCGGGCCTTCGCTCTGCAGTTCGACGCCGGCGCGCTCGGCCAGCAGACGCAGGGCTCCCATGAAATCGAGGTTTTCCTTGCGCGAGACAAAGGAGATGACGTCGCCGCCTGTGGCGCAGGAGCCAAAGCAATGCCAGCTCTGGCGGTCCGGGTTCACGTAAAAGGAGGGTGTCTTCTCGTTGTGGAAGGGGCAGGGCGCCTTGAAGCTGCGGCCCGCCTTCTGCAGGTTTACGTAGCTACCCACGACCTCGACTATATCGAGACGGGCTTTGACGTCGTCAACTGCACTCATTGTGGCGGGGTGCCGGTTCTCCTCTCCTGTGTGATACCACGTCCGTCAAGCCATCGGATAGACGCTTATGTCATTCCGAGCAACAGACGACAAGCTTCCGGCAGCGAGGAAAGGCCTCGCATCTTAGTTTCCTTGTCACCTGTTGCCTGTCGCCTGTTGCTGCGCCGCCAGCGCCGCCTTGATCGCCTCGATCTGGGCGACGTGCTCGGCTTCATGGGCGATCACCTTTTCGCGCAGGATCCAGGCGATCGTCTGGCGGCCGAGTGCCGGATGGACGGTCGCGCGCTCGAGACCGCCTTCGACCGCCGCGGCTTGTGCTAGCAGGCGCTCGACCTCGCGGCGGGAGGCGAGCAGGCCGTGGATCAGCTGAGGCACCGGTGAACCGCGGCCGGCCCGCGCGGCCTCGTAGTGCACCTCATCGGCTGAGGGCGTGATCTCGATGCCGTCGCGCTCGAGGGCCAGCTCGATCCGCTCCGCTCGCAAGCGTTCCTGCTGCAGCAAGTGCGCCAGCACCTCGGCAATACACCAGTTGGGGCCGGAGCCTGCGTCAGACGTGGGCGGACGCTTCTTGAACTGCTCTTCGCTGACGCCGGAGATCGATTGCAGCAGGCGCTCGCGGCCGGCGGTCAGCGCCGCTCTCAGGCCGTCGGTGTCCGCGCTCATGAGGACAGAGTAACAAGTAACCGGTAACAAGGAACGAGGTCAGCCGCCTTCGAGGTAACGGCTGGTTGTTGGCTATCGGCTAGTCGTCGTCCGGAGTGCTGCCGATTGGCGGCGGTACCGCCGTGCTGCCACCACCGGGGCCGCCACTCCCGCCGGACCCCACTGTGCAGACAACGACATTGTTCGAGGGATTGCTGTCCTGCGGGGCGCTGGCGAACAGGACGCTGACCGTGGTGCGCGGCGGCTGCGCCACCTGACCCGTCGACACGGGGACCGCCTGACCGGGAGCCAGCGTGACGCCGATGGTGCTCTGGGAGACCACGCCAGACTGCGTGGTGACGATAACGTTGACCTGGCGTCCGTTGACCGGCACCGAGCCGACGTTGCGCAGCGCGAGGGTGATCGGTTCGCCGGTCGGACACTGCCCGCCCAGAGTCGCCAGCTCGAGATCGGGCGCGGGACCGGCCTCCCCGGTCGGTGTGGCCACCGGACCGCTCGTTGCCGTCGGTTGAACGACGGATGGCTTGGGGATCGGCGTGAAGTTGACCACGCTGATCAACGAGGCGGCGTTTTCCGGGAGCTTGAGGGCCGATGCCTGCACCCAGCCCTCCAGGTCGGAGTCGGGGTAGATGATCTCGTACCACGTGGAGTCGGCGTTGCGGCCGACGACGCTGACCTCGTGCCCGGAGCGCAGCAGGCCAATCTCGAAGTAGTCGCGTCCGGGGCCTTCGCGCACAGCGGCGATCTGGACCGCCAGGCCCTTGATGCCGCCGTCGTCTCCGGGTTCCGGCGTCAGCGGGCGGCTGACCACGCCGCCTTCGAACCCGCCGTTGCCGCCGCCGCTGCCGAAGAGGATGACCACGAACACGGCCGCGACGATCGCGATTGCCACGGCGAGGCCGGCGAGGACGTACGGGTTGCGCAGCATCGAGTAGTCGGACTCGGCGTCGTAGTAGGCGTCTTCGTATTCGTAGGCCTCGGCAATGGCCGGCTCAGGACGCGCCGCTAACGAGGTAGCGGCCGTCGCGCGGCGGCGGGCGCCGGGGGCTCGCACAGCCGCCGGTGGCGCGACGAATTCGTCCGCCTCGTCCGGCGGCGGCAAATCAGAGATGAAGGAATCGAGGTCAGTCTCAACGTCGGGCGGCGGTTCTACGGGAGTGGGCAGTTCCGGGGCAGGTGGTTGCGCGCTACTCGCAGGCGTGTCTGCCCAGAGGTCACCCTGATCGGCGGACGGCGCGGCCTCAACGTCAACGGGCGGCTCCGGCTTCTGCCTGCGCGGCGGCCTTGCGCCTGGTGCTGGTCGTTGGTTTTCAGATGTCACGTGCGGGGCAACCTGGGCTCGCGGTTCAACTCGCCTATGGTATCAGATGGCGGGTTACGCCCCGCTGCTGGCCGGGAACACAGTCTGCAGGGTTACATTGTCTGTGGCGATAGCGTTATAAGAGATGAGGGACCGCTTGAAGAGACGCCTGCTTTACCTGACCGCCGTGCTGCTGCTGGTCGCCGGCGCAGCCATCATAGTCATTTCGTTCGGAGCGCTCGAAACCGGCAACAACGGCAACGCCGAGCCTTTCGTTATCGGCACTCCACTGCCGACTCGGGTGCCTTCCACCGAGCCCCTGACGCCGACCCCGGCAGCCCAGGGCGATCCGCGCCTTGCGGCGCTCGACATCACCCGCCTCGTGGTGCCTGCACTCGGCATCAACGCCCCAATCGTCGTGCTGGGAATTCTGCCGGACGGGACCATGGACTCGCCCAATGGGCCGGCAGACGTCGCCTGGTACACGTTCTCCTCCAAGCCGGGTCAGGTCGGCAACGTGGTGATGGCTGGACACCTGGATTACATCGACTACGGCGCCGCGGTCTTCTACCGCCTGCGCGACCTGCGGCCCGGTGACGAGGTGCGCGTCGTGCTGTCTGACGGTACCGTGGTCAAGTACGCGGTCGAGACGGTGGCCGAGTACGAAGAGGCCACAGCGCCGATCAGGGACATCGTGGGCCGCACGCCGAACGAGGCGATCACACTGATCACCTGCGCGGGAAGCTTCGATAGAGCGAGCCTTCACTACAACAAGCGCCTGGTCGTGCGCGGCGCGCGCATCCTTTCTTAGACCACCGTCTCCCTAGCCCGTTTCGCTGCTCCGTCGTTTGCCGGCGGAGTACGGGTCACCTGATCGTTGCTGTGACCTGCGGGTCGGAGCAAGGCGAGCCTGCTTGACCTGGCCTATTGAGTCTCTGGCTCCCTATCGGCAAGTCACAGAGGCCGAGCAAGACGACAACATCTTCCTCAGTTAGGCCGTTAGCACCGCCGAGATGGCGCATTGAATCCACTCTGCGTATCAAAAACGTTTAAGAAGGCTGAAGTGCGTAGTACTTTTCATCTAGGCCAACTGTGCATAAGCTGTTAACGTCCGGTTGATATGTAACCCCGCCGGAGTTCGTTCAAGGAGGTAGAGCAGCCTCACGGAGGAGGGTATCTGCGGCAGGGACGGCCGTAACCACCCACAGACTTTTCCCTTTCCTCCTGGG
>DATDOP010000126.1:0-4647 GCA_035293185.1 Dehalococcoidia bacterium
TTAGGGGGTGCGGGCGCCGCAGCGCGCCAGCGCCTGTCCTGAGCATCGTCGAAGGGATGTGTAGCAAGCGTGGCATCCTAGTTGCCCGCCTCGTCACCAGACCCCAGGCTCCTCAAGAAAGCGCCCTCTTCCGCGCCAATCGCCGATTCAAAGTCCCCAGCATTCCAAATCTCGATGCCCTCGCCCGTGCCCACCACCACCACCTGGTTGTCCAGGTTCGCGTACTCCCGCAACGGCGGCGGGATCAACACCCGCCCCTGCCGGTCCAACTCCGCCTGGTACGCGCCGCTGAAAAAGGCCCGCCGCATCACCCGGCCCGTCCGCGTCGTCACAGGCTCGTTCATGTACAGCGACGCCTGCTCCTCGAAGTTCGTGCTCGGGTAGGCGCGTATGCAGTGGTCCGGCGTGCCTTGCGTCAGGATCATCCCGTGCATCAACGCATCCCTGAAGCGAGGTGGCATCGGTACCCGGCCCCGCTCATCCATCGCGTATTCGTGCCTGCCGAGAAACAGCATCTGTTTTGGGGCCCCGTCTCCCCGGGAAGCGTCATCTGCCTGACACGTTCCCCATTTCTCCCCACAAGCTCCCACATACTACCATCGAGACCCCCACTGTCAACCATTTCGCCCCTAACTTCCGCAAATTCACGAACCACGCATTCCCCTCTCCCTAACCCCGTGTCCCCTCTCTCCGCCAGCAGTCGCTCTCCCCTGATCCACTAGTCCCCCCTCCCTGGAGGGGAGAGGGTCAGCGTGAGCGAAACCACCGCCCGTCAGGCTGCTCCCAAGACCCACGCCGCATCGTCCCCAGCCCCTCTCCGTCGACGGCGAGGGGCGCGCGGCAGCGGGGGTGAGGTCCAACGCCCCGTCACCCCACGAACGCCCCACCCTGTCGTTGCGAGCCATTGCCGGCAGGCAAGGCGAAGCAATCTCCCGCCGTCAGAGACGCTCCTCGCCTCCCATCCTGCGCAACCACCGCCCGGCCGGCTGACCCCAAGACCCACGCCGCATCGTCCTCAGCCCCTCGCCGTCGACGGAGAGGGGCGCGCGGCAGCGGGGGTGAGGTCCAGCGCCCCGTCACCCCACAAACACCCCACCCTGTCGTTGCGAGCCATTGCCGGCAGGCAAGGCGCGGTGCATCCGGAGCCACGTCGAAGCGCAATCCCCCGTCCTCGCCAGACGCCCCTCGCCTGCCGACTCGCCAGCCCACGAGCCGGCTCCCCTGCAGACGCCAGGCCCTCCCGCGGCAGCGGCTCCCCCCGATGTAGAATCAACTCGTTATGACGATTCGCGCCGGCATCCTCACCGTCAGCGACAAAGGCTCCCGCGGCGAGCGCACAGACACCGCCGGCCCCGCCGTAGCCGCCCTTCTGGATTCGATTGGCGCCGAATCCGTGGAGGTCGCCATCCTCCCGGACGCCCGCGATCAGATCGCCGCGAAGCTCCGCGCCTGGTCAGACGATTCGCATCTCGACCTCATCCTCACCACCGGCGGCACCGGCCTCTCCCCCCGCGACGTCACCCCGGAAGCCACCCTGGACGTCGCCGAACGTCATGTCCCCGGCCTCGCGGAGCTAATGCGCGCCGAAGGCCGCAACAGCACCCACCTCTCGTCGCTCTCCCGCTCGGTCGCCGTCCTTCGCGGACGCACCCTCATCGTCAACCTGCCCGGCTCCGAACGCGGCGCCCGCGAGAGCCTGCAGGCCATCCTCGAGCTCCTCCCCCACGCCATCGACAACCTGCGTGGCCCCGTGGAACAACACCCCGTCGACAAGGTCTGACGTGCCCCGCCTCGTCCCAGCCTCGCTGGCTGCCCCGGCGGGCCTCCGCGACTTCCTCCTCGAGATCGGCGACGGCGAAAATGGCTTCCTGGGCGAACGCGACGTCGTCAACGGCGCGCTGCATCTCGATGCCTTCCTGCGGCGCCTCGTGGACATGTCCGAAGGCCGAAACCTGCACGCAGGTTGGGTGCCGTTCACGACCCTCTGGCTGCTGGACGACATCGGAGCGGTATCGGGCCTGAGCCGCCTGCGTCACGAATTGAATCCCTACCTGCTGGTCCACGGCGGCCACATCGGCTACTACGTGGCGCGCCACCACCGGGGCAAGGGCTATGGGACGCAGATTCTCGCTCTCACCCTCATCGAGGCCCGCCGCCTCGGCCTCAACCGCGTCCTCCTCACCGTCGACTCTGACAACGAGCCCTCGATCCACGTCATCGAGCGCAACGCCGGCGTCATGCAGGAGGAGTGCATCGACGAGACCACGGGCCGCCTCCACCGTCTCTACTGGATTGACCTGGCGCGACCTTAGACAGCCCCGGATGCCGCAGGTTTCAACCTGCGGTTCAGAACATCCTTCCTCGACCGCTATCATTAATAGAAATGCGCATCGACGTCCTCACCCTCTTCCCCGAGACCTTCGACGGCCCCCTACAGGCCAGCATCCTCGGCCGCGCCCTGCGCGAAGGCGTCGCTGAGGTCCACCTGCACAACATCCGCGACTACGCCACCGACAAGCACTCCATCGTCGACGACTACGCCTACGGCGGCGGCCCCGGCATGGTCATGAAGCCCGAGCCCCTCGCCGCGTCGATCGAAGGCGTCCGCGCGCTGGCCCAACCGCCAGGCCGAGTCGTGCTCCTTACACCCCAGGGCCGCCTGTTCAACCAGCAGGTCGTCGATGAGCTCGTGCAGGAGCACCGCCTCGTCCTCCTCTGCGGCCACTACGAAGGCGTCGACGAGCGCATCCGTGAGCACCTCGTCGATGACGAGATCAGCATCGGCGATTACGTTCTCTCCGGCGGCGAATACGCCGCCATGGTCGTCATCGACGCCGTCATCCGTCGCCTGCCCGGCACCCTCGGCTCCGCCGATTCCCTCCTCGAGGAGTCCCATTCAGACGGGCTGCTCGAGTACCCGCAGTACACCCGGCCCGCGGAGTTCCGTGGCTGGCAGGTACCGGATATACTGCTCTCCGGTAATCACGGCGAAATCGCGCGCTGGCGCCGTAGGCAGAGGGTCATCCGGACCGCGAAGCGCCGCCCCGACTTGCTGGATCAGGCGTGTCTCACAGACGCGGAACAGGGCCTGGCTGACGAATCCCTGCCCGCCGAAGGAACGGACGGCAAACAGGCCTGACGCCGGCCCGGATTGCCCTCAACGCCTGGATGCTGAACACTGACAACTGAAAGCTGAAACCTGAGGACTCACATGGACGCCAACGACTTCTCGAACGCGACGGAAAACCCCAACATCGCTGACTTCGCTCCCGGCGACCACGTGCGCGTCAGCGCCAAAGTCGTCGAGGGCAACCGCGAGCGCATCCAGGTCTTCGAAGGCGACGTCCTCCGCGTCCGCCGCGGCGGCCCGGCCTCGACCTTCACCGTGCGCAAAATCAGCAACGGCATCGGCGTGGAGCGCACCTTCCTGCGCAACTCCCCCCGCGTCGACAAGGTAGAAGTCGTGCGCCGTGGCAAGGTCCGCCGTTCGCGCCTCTACTACCTGCGAGCCCTCCGAGGCCGCGCCGCCCGCATCAAAGAACGCGCCCGCACCCGCTAAGTTCCAAGACATGCACAAAGACCAGCAGGGGTAGCGGGGGCGCAGCCCATGCGCGGGGAGCCCGAGGGGTGTCCCCTCGGAATTCCACTTATTTTTTTCTACCAGCTCGCCCGGTGCGGCGCCACGTAGCGCCGTTTGCTCCACCCGCCGCGCTCGTTCTTCGCCACGTAGGCGCCTTGGACCATCTGGTCGCCGTAGTCGCCGCCAACGCGGCCCGTCGCCGCGTAGTCGTACAGCGCCGTCAGGAAGATCGTCTCCAGCGCCTTGACCACCGCGATCCCGAAGGTCAGCAGCAGCCCGCCAACCAGGATCGCCGGCACCAGCGACCCCAGCCCGAAGTACAGCAGCGCAGCGGGGCCCAGCGCGGCCAGCGCAACCACGAAGTAGCCGATGCCGAAACCGAAGTTCGCGACCATCGCCTTGCCCCACTGCTGCCGAAACAGGTCGGTCGAGCGGGACAGCGCGTCCATCGGGCTGGCGCCTTCGATAATCACCACGGGCACGACGAAGAACGTCGCGTAGCCCCAGACCATCTTCAACGCGAAGCCGAACAGCTTGCCAATCAGGCTCCGCCCGTCGCTCAGCTGGTCGAGCACCAGCGCTACCGTCGCGGCCATCGCCGACCAGCCAATGACCGCGCCGAGCCGGTCATTGGCCGCGTTGATCCCCGTCTGCAGGTCCGGGTTCCAACCCTCCAGCCGCTGATACGCCGCGGCCACCAGCGCTGAGTTGAAGTAAACGATCACGAACGACGCCACAAAGTAAGCCAGGCCCAGGAAGATCCAGTCCGCCAGGTAGAAGCTGTAATCCGGCCCAATTCGGTCGAACGTTCCGCCGGCCCAGAACGCGGCGGCGGTATAGACCAGGACGAAGAACAGCGCCGCGCCCGACATGATCGGGAACAAGATCAACTCCCGGTCCGACTTGAGGATGCGCCAGGAAATCGACAGTAGCTTGAGGCTATTACCCAAAGTGCCGAACATAGCCGGCGCCCTCCCCTTATAGGCTGTTTCTGGGTACGTGCTGCGGGGCTTACTCTGATATTCGACCGCGCGTGAGGAAGTATTAGGGGTTCTCCACCGCTCGAA
>DATDOP010000127.1:0-7817 GCA_035293185.1 Dehalococcoidia bacterium
TCCAGCGTGAACGACGACGTCGAGGAGCTGATGGCGCACCTCTTCAGCCTGCGCATGACCGTCAGCGAGATCACCGCCGAAGTGCAGGACGTCCACGAAGCCATCTTCGGTGAAGCCCCGGACGCAGCCCTGTCTGAGGACAGCGTGGAGTCTGAGTACGCCGCCTAGACCGGCGCTGCCTGCGCACCTTTAGCGGGGGAATGGGGGTGTCCCCCATCTTCACTGCGAGAATGGACGTCCACGAAGCCATCTTCGGTGAAGCCCCGGACGCAGCCCTGTCTGAGGACGTCGTGGAGTCTGAGTACGCCGCCTAGACCGGCGCGGCCTCCGCACCCTTAGCGGGGGAATTGGGGTGTCCCCCATCTTCACTGCAAAGACTACGCCGAAGCGGACCGAGCCACCGAACACGCCGCCTGACACAAGTCGGCCCACCGGACTCCCCCAGGACGCACCACTCTCGAACTGTTACAGGGGTGTTTCCACGCCTGATTCCCGGCTATGATCGCCAGGCTCATGGGTGTCAGCAGGATCGATGGACGCAACCAGGACCACTTGAGGCCGCTCAGCATCGAGCTGGGCTACCTGGCGCACGCCGAAGGCTCCGCCCTGATCAGCCTCGGTGGTACCACCGTGCTCTGCGCCGTCAGCACCGAGGATCGACAGCCGCCCTTCCTGCGCGGCACCTCCAAGGGCTGGGTCACCGCCGAGTACTCGATGCTGCCGCGCTCGACGCAGACGCGCACGCCGCGCGAGTCCGTCGCCGGGCGGATCGGCGGGCGCACGCATGAGATCCAGCGCCTCATCGGCCGCTCCCTGCGCGCCGTCGTCGACCTCAAGAGCCTCGGCGAGCGCACCTTCACCGTCGACTGCGACGTCCTGCGCGCCGACGGCGGCACCCGCACCGCCTCGATCACCGGCGCCTACGTCGCGCTGGTCCAGGCTATATACAAGCTCGTCGATGACGGCACCTACGCCACGCTGCCGATAAAGTTCCCGGTTGCTGCCACCAGCGTCGGCGTCGTTGATGGCCATTCGATGCTCGACCTTTGCTACGAAGAGGACTCGCGCGCCGACGTCGACTTCAACGTCGTCATGACCGGCGAGGGCAAGTACGTCGAAGTGCAGGGCACGGCCGAGCACGGCGCCTTCGACCGCGAAGCCATGGACGCCCTCCTCGCGCTCGCCGAAAAGGGCATCCGCGACTCCTTCGACATCCAGCGCACCTGCCTCAGAGCCGCGAACCTCCCGGCGCTCTAGCAAGGCCACGCACCGTCCTTGTCAGACGACATCGTCATCACGGCGGCCTCCGATGTAACCCTGGAGTGGCTGAACCGAGTCCTGACGCGAGCCGGCGCGATTGCCGGCGCCGTGTCTCGTTTCAAGATCGTTCCCGGCGAGGGTACCTGGTCCAGCAACGCGCGCATCCGCCTCGCGTACAGGAAGGGCTCGACCGGCACCACCCCAACCGCCCTCTTCCTCAAGATGTGCCGTGCACGGGAAAGCAGATTCGTCCTCGAATCCGAGGTGGACTACTACACGGGAGACTACGCCGGCTGTGACGGCGCGCCGCTAGTCGCCTGCTACGACGCCCGCTACTCCCGCGATCTCGGTGCCTATCACATCCTCATGGCTGACCTCACCGCGACGCACCAGACAACCTGGCACGCCACGGGCGCGCAAGAGCACGCCATGGTCGTGGCGGGAAACTGGCACGTCACGCCGGCAATCGATCATGCCCTCACCCTGGCTGGAGCCTTGGCGACACTGCACGCCTACCGCTGGGGTGTGGCGCGCTGGCCGGGCACGGCCGGCGCGATTCCTTCCGAGGCGACGTTAACGCGCTACATCGACCACATAAGCGAGGGCCTCGATCCAATGCTGGGCGACATCGTCGGCGCTGTTCCTGACGCGTGGGAAGCCACGCTGAGAGCGATCTTCAGGTCACACCCCCGCCTCATGGCTGAGAGGACGCACAACCCGGAGGGGTTCACGCTGGTCCACGGCGACGTCAACCCCGGCAACGTGCTCTCGCCGGATGCTCCCGGCGGCGAAACCTACCTCATCGATCGCCAGCCGTTCGAGTGGTCGCTGACGACCTGGCTGGCCGCAAGCGACCTGGCCTACATGATGATTCCCTGGTGGGATGAAGCCTCGCGGCGCGCCCTCGAAATGCCCGTCTTGACCGCGTATCACGCAGCGCTGGTCCGCCTGGGCGTCTCTGGCTACGCCTGGGACGAGTTGCTCGCCGACTATCGCCTCTGCGTCATCGAGGCCGTCTACACCGCTGTCGAGTGGTGCGGGACGGAAGAGGGGCTGCGGGACAAGAAGTGGATTTGGTTCCCCAAGCTCCAGCGCGCGATGACTGCCTTCGCTGATTGGCGCTGCTCAGAACTGCTCAGCTGACAGCCCAGCTTCCGCCTTCCCCAAACCGCCGCCTATCATGAAGCCATGGCCGAGCTGCGCCCCCTCCGTGCCCTGCGCTACGACCCGTCGATCGCCGGCGACCCGGCTAACCTCGTCGCGCCGCCGTATGACGTCGTGGCCGGCGCCGCCCGTCTCGATCTCTACGCCCGCAGCCTCTACAACATCGCCCGCGTCGACTACGGCGAGGACCGCCCGGACATTGACCCCGGCGCCGGCCACTACGCGCTCGCCCGCAAAGACCTCGAGGCCTGGCTGGCAGCCGGCGCCCTGAAGCGCGACGCCGGACCGCGTCTCTACATCTACGACCAGGAGTTTGAGCTCGAAGGCAAGACGCTGCGCCGGCGCGCCGTCTTCGGCGCCCTGCGACTCGAGGAGTTCGAGAAGGGGATCGTCCTGCCCCACGAGGTCACTGGCGAGAAGGCGAAACAGGACCGCCTCAACCTCCTGCAGGCCACGCGCGTCCACCTCAGCCCCGTCCTGACCCTGTACGAACCGGACGGCGTGCCTCAGCTCCAAGACGCCGCCCTCGATGCGCCCGTCCTCGACGCGGTGCTCCCCAGCGAGCGCCACACCCTGCGCCCGGTCGACCCCGACGCCGCGTCGTCGTTCTGCGAGGCGATCGCCGGCCAGCGTCTGGTCATCGCCGACGGCCATCACCGCTACGAGACCGGCCTCAACTACCGCAACCAGCGTCGCGCCGCTGCGTCGAGCTGGACGGGTGAGGAGCCGGAGAACTTCATCCTCGCCGCGCTGGTCTCGTCGGAAGACCCCGGCCTCGTCGTCCTGCCCACGCACCGCCTGCTCAAGCTGCCACAGCCGCTACGCATCCAGCTGCGCAACCTGCGCCACTGGCGCCTCGACGACGGCGGCATTGCCAACGACGCCAACCTTGCGGCCCTGATGCAGCGCCTCGCCGCCGCCGGCCGTGAAGGCCCCGCCTTCGGCGCCATTGGCCTCGAGCCCGGCCGCCTGCACCTCCTCACGCCGCGTGACCTCCCGGCGATCGTCAACCGCACGCCCGCCGATCACACTCCCGGCTGGCGGCGCCTGGACGTCACGGTGCTCGCCCATGCTGTCCTGCCCGCCGTCGGCTTCGACGAGCAGCCGGACCACATCGATTACACGGAGAGCCATCGCCACGCCGCCGAGGCCGTCGCCTCCGGCGTCTGGGACGTCGCCTTCCTGCTCAACGCCACGCCCGTCAGCCAGGTCATCGCCATCGCCACGGCCGGCGACCGCATGCCGCGCAAGTCAACGTTCTTCTATCCCAAGCTCGCCACTGGCGTCCTCCTCTACCCCCTGGACTAAGTCGTCTCAGAAAAGCGCCACAAACGTATTGACGCCGTAGACGACCCTCGTCTACGATTCAGCCCGCGCGGGAACCCGCCCGCATACCCTACCTTCCCGTCCCGAGTTGCTGGCTTGAAGTTGCCGTCGAATCTGCATTCGATTGGCCAAGGAACGCGTCATGTTCGGTACAGAGATTCTGGAAGTGCTGATCGGGCTTTTTCTCGTCTATTTCGTCCTGAGCACGATGGCTTCGGCGCTTACTGAGGTGGTCTCAAGCCTGCTAGCCCTGCGCGCGGCGAATCTTGAGAAGGGAGTCAAGATGCTCCTGCAGGATGATGAAGCCGCGATCGGCGCATTCTATGCGCATCCCGTGATAAGAGCGTTGACGCCGCCGGGAGAGTCTAGATTCGGAGTCGGACAACAGCGGCCCTCCTACATTCCGGCAGACCTGTTTGCGAAAGTCTATTTGGCTATACCAGGCGACATGGGTTCGGCCGTGAATCAAGTTTTCGCTGCTTTTGGTGGCGCGACGCACCCTGACCTTGAGAAGAATGTTGCCAAATGGTTTGACCAAGCGATGGACAGGGTTACTGGGTGGTACAAGCGGAAGGCGCAGTTGATTATCCTGGTCTTCGGTGCAGCTGCGATAGTTGTGTCTAACGCCGACACCATCGCCATCGCCAACGCCCTCTGGCAGGACGACACGATCCGAGAGCAAATCGTAGCCGTCGCCCAAAGGGAGGCAGACGCTGGCCAGGCGTCTGACTCCTCTGCTGAGGATGAACTCGACACCTCAACAGCTTTGCGTAGTGAGCTATCTAGTCTGCAGATCCTCGGCTGGGAGGAGGCTAATCCAGACATTGAGGACCCTCGGGAGCGACCTGTTGGTTGGGGCTGGGCTTCCAAGCTGGTTGGGTTTCTAATAACCTTGGGTGCTGTCTCCCTTGGCGCCCCTTTTTGGTTCGACATGATGTCGAAGCTCCTGAGTCTCCGCAGAGGTGGCACACAGTCGGCGGGTGGAGCCGGAAACATTCCGCAACGGGTAACCTGATCGTCTGCCACAGGTCGGCCCACCTAAATTAGTCATCGATCTTAGCGAGTTGTCATAAGCGCTGCTTGCGGGCCAGACTCCCCGCGCAGTAAAATCAGAAATCATGTTCGAGTCCCCCGCCTCGACCTCCCGCCCCATCCTGTCCCTCGACCCCTGGTCCGCCGAATACGGCTCGGCCGCCGAGTTCGAGGACGAAGACCCGGACGCCACCCTCAACTTCGAGGTGGACCACGCCGTCGAAACCACGGACTGGACCGCAGGCGTCACGCCCAAAGCGCTGCCGTTCCCCGACGTCGTCGCCTTCGTCGACGGCGTGCAGCGCACCGAGTCCTGGGCCCGCCTCGATGACGAAGACTCCGCCTCGGTCGCCGTCCTCGCCTCGGTCGCCGTTGGCTGCGTCACCTCGACCGCCGGCCACGCCGCCGTCAGCGTCGACTACGTCACGCGCGTCCTCGCCGTCGGTGGTCCCACGCGCGCCGAGCCCCTCGTAGTGCCGCGTCCGCAGCACCCCCTCGTCTTCGAAGTCGCGCGCTCCACCGAAACGGGCCGTCACGGCGCCATGCAAGCCGTCGCTGTCCGCCGCCGCGATCTCGAGGTCGCCAGCGTCGCCAAACACCTCGCCAACACGCCCCTCGTCATCGCCGACGGCCGCCTCGTCGAGCTGCCGCGCTCTTCGAACCAGCTTGTCGGCATGGCCAAGACGCTGCACCAGCTCTACCTCAGCGGCGACCAGCGCGCCCTGATCCCGCGTCTCGGCGCCGGGCAGCGTACGCCCGTCTTCCTGATAAAGCTCCAGGACTCGCGCGACTGGCGCTACTCCTGGTTCCTGCGCCTGCCCCACACGCGCGCCATCCATCACACCTACGCCGGCATCGTCCGGCTGGAGATCCCCTACGCAGCCGCCGCCCCCTACGTCGAAGTGGCCGACATGGTCTCCCACAACCTGCCGCGCTTCGCCTCGCGCCCCCAGCACGACCCGCGCGCGCCGCAGAACCTCGTCCCCATCGGCGGACTCGAGCGCCGGCTGCGCCACGAGCTCGGCGACCCCGCCTTCATCCGCCGCGCCATCGAAGACCACCTCACCCGCGAGGCGCAATCATGAGCGCTCGGACTTCGCAGCGGACGGATCACCATGGCAGACGACCGCTCCAAGGGCTGAGTTCCCCTCTCCGTAGACGGAGAGGGGTTAGGGGTGAGGTTTGTACGCCTCGAGCGCAGGAGGCGCTTCAATGAGCAACGACGTCGGTCGTCAGCGGACGGATCACCGTGGCAGACGGCCGATCGAAGGGCTGAGTTCCCTCTCCGTAGACGGAGAGGGGTTAGGGGTGAGGTCTGGACGCCGCGTCTGCAGGAGGCACAGCTATGACTGACGACGTCGGCCGTGTAATCGGCACCAAGGGCGCCCAGCCGCTCGAGTTCTGGCTCGCCGTCAACGACTCTGACTACGTCCAGCTCGACGAGGTCGTCGCCGTCACCACCGAGCTGCCCCACGCCCTGCCCGACGGCCGCGCCGAGCTCGACCACTACGGCGTCGTCGACCAGATCGAGTCCGCCTACGAGGGCGCCAGCTTCCACTCAGACGTCTTTCGCGCCGAGGACGGCACCCTGCCCGTCGACGTCTCGACCATCGCCCACGTCGCCGTCACGCGTGTCCTCATGCGGCCCTCCTCGCCCGAGACGGAAGTCCTCGTCCCGCCGCGGCCCGGCCGTCAGGTGCGCCGCGCTTCCGTCGAGGACCGCGAGCTCGCCCTTTACTTCGACAAGATGCGTGACGCGCGCTTCCCCGCCGGCCTCTCCCGCGATGGCCTGCCCGTCTACGGCAACCTCGAGTTTCTCGACGGCAGCCGCGGCGCTCACGTCAACATCAGCGGCATCTCCGGCGTCGCCACCAAGACGACTTACGCGCTGTTCCTGCTCTACGGCCTCTTTCACTCCTCATCGCTGAGCAACGCGCACTCCACGCACGCCATCATCTTCAACGTCAAGGGCGAAGACCTGCTCTGGCTGGACAAGCCCAACGCCAAGCTGCCGCCGGACGAGCACAAGAAGTACGAGACGCTCGACCTCCCCGTCGGCCCGTTCAGCAGCGTCGGCCTTTGGGCCCCGCCCCAGCGCGGCGACGTCGTCCTGCCTGACACCGGCTCGCGCTCAGAGGGCGTCGATGCCTACTACTGGACGCTGCGCGAGTTCTGCAGCGAGCGCATGCTGCGCTTCCTCTTCGCCGATGCCGACGACGAGACTTCGCAGCTCGGCTTCGTGATCACGCAGGTGGAGCGCTACCTCGAAGCGGCGGTCGAAGGCCTGCCCGCCGACTCTGCCGACCTCACCCTCTACATCCCCGGCGTCGACGCGGGCCTGCGTATCGACTCCTTCGAGCGCCTCGTCGAGGTGATCTGCGACTTCATCGATGGCATCGCCCCGCGTGCCGCCGAGGGCACGCGTCAAGCCTTCGCCCGCCGCCTCGAAGCCGGGTCGGTTGCGGTCGCGCCGCTGATCCGCGCCGTGAGGGCGTCCGAGGCCGCCGGCCACCGCTTCGACTGGCGCAAGCACCAGGTCAACGTCATCGACATCAACCGCCTCAACGACCGCGCAAAGCGCTTCGTCGTCGGTGTCGTGGTCAAACGCCTAATGGAGGAGAAAGACAGAGGTGGCCGCGACCCCCTCGTCTTCCTCGTCCTCGACGAGCTGAACAAGTACGCCCCGCGCGAAGGCCGTAGCCCGATCAAGGAAGTCGTCCTCGACATCGCCGAGCGCGGCCGCAGCCTCGGCGTCGTGCTCATCGGCGCGGAGCAGACCGCCAGCGAAATCGAGCGCCGCGTCACCGCCAACGCGTCTTTCCGCGTCGTCGGCCGCCTCGACGCCGCCGAATCGCAGCGCGACGAGTACGGTTTCCTGACCGCATCGGCCCGCGCACGCGCCGCAATCCTCAAGCCCGGCAGCATGTTCCTGCAGCAGCCGGACGTGCCGGTGCCGCTGCTCGTCCAGTTCCCCTTCCCCGCCTGGGCCACCCGCGCCGACGAGGTCGCGCCCTCCTCCCGCGAAAGCGGTAACG
>DATDOP010000128.1:0-7680 GCA_035293185.1 Dehalococcoidia bacterium
CTCCACGCGCAGCACGCGGCCCTTCGCGTCCAGCTCCAGCGACACCACGTCGATACGCTGGTTCGGCGGCGATTCCGGATGCTCCTGGACGTACGCGGCGGCGGCGGCGCGCACGTGCTGCGCCTTGCGCCCCGTAATCGATTCCTCCGGCGTCCCGAAGTTGCGCCCCCGGCGGCTGCGCACCTCCACGAAGACGAGGTCCGTGCCCCGCGACGCGATGATGTCGATCTCGCCCTCGGGCGAGCTCCAGTTGCGCTCGAGGATCGCATACCCCTTCGACTCCAGATGCGACGCGGCAACCCTCTCGCCGAAGTTGCCCAGACTGCGCGCCCGGCGCCGGCTGTCACGAGGCATGAGACGCCCCTTTAGCGGGGGTCCGGGGGTGTCCCCCGGCTTTCAACACCAGAGCTGCTACGCGTTCACCGAAGTTACCCAAACTGCGCGCCCGGCGCCGGCTGTCACGAGGCATGAGACGCCCCTTTAGCGGGGTTCCGGGGGTGTCCCCCGGCTTTCAACACCAGAGCTGCTACTCGTTCACCAAAGTTCCCCAGACTGCGCGCCCGGCGCCGGCTGTCACGAGGCATGGGGCTGCCCCTTAGCAACGCGCGCAATGATCTCGCTAACTGACGCCTTAGGCGCCGCCTTCAGCGGGGGTTTGGGGGCAGAGCCCCCATCTTCCAACGCCAAGGCCGCCTTCAGCGGGGGTTTGGGGGCGGAGCCCCCATCTTTCAACATAAACTCCGGCGGCACCTCAGCCAGCGCCCCGCGTCGCTGCACCGCTGCCCAGCTGCGCCGATGCTCAACGCACGCGCCGTGGCGCTCCAGTGCCTCCAGGTGCTCCCTCGTGGCGTAGCCCTTGTGCGCCGCGAAGCCGTACGCCGGATACACCGCGTCCAGCCGGCGCATCACCGCGTCGCGCGCCACCTTCGCGACGATCGACGCCGCCGCGATCGTGCAGCACAGCGCGTCCCCGTCGATGATCGCCCGCTGCGGCGCCGCATAGTTCGGCAGCCGCTGCGGCCCGTCGATCAGCACGTGCTGCGGCCGCGAGCTCAAAGCCTGCAGCGCCCGCACCATCGCCATGCGGTTCGCCAGGCTGATCCCCCACGCGTCGATCTCCGCCACCGTGGCCCAGCCCACGCCGAAATCAGGCGCCTCCTGCCGGATCGCCTGGGAAAGCCGTTCCCGCTCGGTCGCTGTCAGGACCTTGCTGTCGCGCAATTCGCTTATCCAACCTGGTCTAGCGTCTGGGTCGAGGATCACGGCCGCTGCGTATACGGGTCCCGCCAGGGGCCCGCGCCCAACTTCGTCCACACCGGCGACGAGGGGGTGTCCGGCGGCCCAGAGGGCCTCCTCGAACGAGGTGGACGGCAAGGGTCGGGGGCCAGCCGCCATATTGGCCGCAATACTAGCACGCTCGGGAGTGCATGGCGCATAGTGCATAGGTCAGAAACCATGAACTCCTGCCCCCAAACGCAACCTTCGCTCACACAACCCCTGCCGTCTCTGCGCCCTGCCTACTCCCTATGCCCTATGCCCGCCTCTCCCCAACCCTATGATCCGCTCAGCAGAACCAGCAAAGGAGCCCAGACATGCCTGTAATCCACGTGGAAATGTGGCCCGGCCGCACGTACGCGCAAAAGAAGCAGCTCGCAAAGGCGATAACTGATGCGATGGTCAATATCGCCAAGACCACGCCCGAAGCGACGATTGTCATCTTCAGCGACGTCCCCAGGGAGAGCTGGGCTCAAGGCGGCGTACTTTCGTCCGAAACCTAAGAGAGTCAGTCCGGATTCTCCTCAGACTCCGGATGCTATACTTCCAGATGAAGGATGTTACTTCTTGTACAGGCGCCTTTCCTTCGTCCCTGCGGGCCGCTCCGTTTAATGCTCGCAAATCGTTCCTTTAGAGGGGTGTGATGGGTTCACGCTGGATGCGTAATAGCTTTGTTTACCTGATGATCCTGGTGGCGGTCATCGCCATCGTCGTCGTTTTCTTCCGTCCCAGCTCAGACTCGACCACCACTCAGCCCCTGAGCACGGTCATCGCCGATGCCAAGGACGGCAACATCGAGAAGCTCGAAGTCGAAGGCAACAAGCTCACCGTCAAGACCAGCGGCGGTAGCGAATACACCTCTCGCAAGGAAGAGGGCGCCAGCATCGTCTCCATCCTCTCCGAGAACGGCATCCCGGCCGAAGGCGTCAACATCGAGATCAAAGAAGCCAGCAAGCTCGGCGATTGGCTCGGCCTGCTGCTCAACTTCCTGCCCATCCTCATCTTCATCGGCTTGATCTTCTTCATGATGCGCCAGGCGCAGGGCTCCAACTCCCAGGCCATGAGCTTTGGTAAGAGCCGCGCGCGCATGTTCACCGCCAACAAGCCCTCCGTCACCTTCAATGACGTCGCCGGCGTCGACGAAGCCAAGGGGGAGCTCGAAGAGGTCGTTGAGTTCCTCAAGTACCCCGAAAAGTTCATCGCCCTCGGCGCCCGCATCCCGCGCGGCGTCCTGCTGGTTGGACCGCCCGGGACCGGCAAGACCCTGCTCGCGCGCGCCGTCGCCGGCGAGGCAGGCGTCCCCTTCTTCTCCATCTCCGGTTCCGAGTTCGTCGAAATGTTCGTCGGCGTCGGCGCCTCCCGCGTGCGTGACCTGTTCGACCAGGCCAAGCGCAACTCGCCTTGCATCGTCTTCGTCGACGAGATCGACGCGGTCGGCCGCCAGCGCGGCGCCGGCCTCGGCGGCAGCCACGACGAGCGCGAGCAGACCCTGAACCAGATCCTCGTCGAGATGGACGGCTTCGATACGAACACCAACGTCATCGTCATCGCCGCCACCAACCGCCCCGACATCCTCGACCCGGCGCTGCTACGGCCCGGCCGCTTCGACCGCCAGGTCGTCATCGACGCCCCCGACGTCAAGGGCCGCGTCGCCATCCTCGAAGTGCACAGCAAGGGCAAGCCGCTGGACAAGGAAGTCTCCCTGGACAACCTCGCCAAGCGCACGCCCGGCTTCTCCGGCGCCGACCTCGCCAACCTGGTTAACGAAGCCGCGATCCTCGCCGCCCGCGTCAACAAGAAGCGCGTCGGCATGCACGAGTTCGAAGAAGCGATCGACCGCGTGATGATGGGCCCGGAGCGCAAGAGCCGCGTCCGCAGCGCCCGCGAAAACGAGATGGTCGCTTACCACGAGTCCGGCCACGCCATCGTCGCCTACATGCTCGAGGACTTCGACCCCCTCTACAAGATCACCATCGTCTCTCGCGGCATGGCCGGCGGCTACACGCTCGCCCTGCCCGAGGAGGACCGTCACATCAACACCAAGGCCTACCTCGAAAAGCGCCTCGCCATGGCCCTCGGTGGCCACGCCGCCGAAGAGATTGTTTTCGGCGAGATGTCCACCGGCCCCAGCGACGACATCAGCAAGGTCACGAAGCTCGCCCGCTCCATGGTCACCCGCTACGGTATGAGCGAGCGCCTGGGCCCGCGCACCTTCGGACAGAAGGAAGAGCTGATCTTCCTCGGCCGCGAAATCTCTGAGCAGCGCGACTACTCCGAAAAGGTCGCCGAGGAAATCGACGACGAGGTCCGGCGCATCATCGACCGCGCCCACGACCTCGCTCGCCAGATCCTGCGCGACCACCGCGAGAAGCTCGACCAGCTGGCTCACAAGCTCATGGAAGTCGAGACGCTGGAGGGCGAACAGCTCGCCGCGCTGATGGAGTCCCCGGCGGACGGCAACTCACCGCCCGCAGTGGACGCACCGGCGTCGCCGCCGCCCACCACCCCGCCTCCCGTCGAGCCGGAAACGCGTCCGGACGACGACACGCCGAGGGGCAGGCCGCGGCCCGGCCTCGCCTGGGGCAGCAACTAAGCAAACCAGGGAGGGGCCGGCGTGACAGCCGGCCTCGCCCCGTTCTCACTCCCGGACCTCTGCCATGCTCGACGCAACCACCCTGATCCAGCCTTCCGGACGCCCCTTCAGCGGGGGCTTGGCGGCGTCCCCCATGTTCAGTGTCAGAGGCCGCACCTCTGCCATGCTCGACGCTACTACCCAGATCCAACCTTCCGGACGCCCCTTCAGCGGGGGCTTGGGGGTGTCCCCCATGTTCAATACCTGATGGAAATCCGGCAGGCCGTTACGGCAGACGCGCAGCGCATCGGTGAGGTCCACGTCCGCAACTGGCAGATCGGCCTCTCGGACTACATGGACCCCTCCTACCTCGACGGCATCACCGCGCGCGACGTCACCATGCAGTGGCTGCGCAGCCTCGCCAGCCCGATCCACGCCGATACCCTGGTCGCCGAGGACGACGATGGCCACGTCGTCGGCCTGATCGACTTCGGTCACAACCGCAACGAGCTCGGCTTCGAGGTCGCCGAAGTCTACGGCCTCTACGTCGACCCCGATTACTGGAACCGCGGCATCGATGCCGCACTGCTCTCCGCCGCCCAGCTGCACCTCGCCGAGACCGGCTTCCGCAGCGCCATCGTCTGGACGCTAACCGAAAACGACGGCCGCCGCCGCTTCTACGAAGACCACGGCTGGCAGTGGGACGGCGTCAACGAATGGCACCGCGCCGGCGCCGAAGTCATGCGCTACTCCCGCGACCTCCGCTAACCCTCCTTCTTCTCCTACTCTTCGCTCCTCTCCTTAGCCCTGCTTGTTCACTCCTCACCTTCGCGTTCTCCCTAGTCAAGATCCCTCTCTCCCCAACCCAAGTCCCCTCTCCCCTGGAGGGGAGAGGGTTAGGGAGAGGGGTCGGCGCCCCACCGTCCACTCACCTCGCGTTGACCCCAACCACCGCACAGCAGGGGTCGGCGCCCCACCGTCCACTCACCTCGCGTCGACCCCAACCACCACACAAGACTCCCCCCCTCGATGCTCAGCGCCCCATCATCCACACACGCCACGTTGACCCCCAGCACGCCAGCCCCTACCATTCGAGGCGATGAACAAACGCAAGCGCGTAGCCTGGGCGAAGCACCGCAAGGCCAAGAAAAAGGCCGAAGCCAAGAAAAAGGCCGCCAAAGCCACTCCCGCCCCCAGCGGCCGTGGCGCTGCGGCCGCCGCCGCCAGCGCCTCCTGACCCCGGCCTCGATCACCTGACCCCGGCCGGCGCAAGCCGGCTCTTCAGTCCGCCCGAAACACGTGCCACCGCACGCAGAAAAGCGGGCGCATCGGCATGCGCCCGCTTTCTCCTGACTGCCTGAGCGCCTACGTCTTCTTCAGAGGCGCCTGGGTCTCGTCGATCCAGTAGTTCTTCCACAGGTAGCCCCACTGCAGCCCATTGAACACGCTGAAGTTGCGCACTGCCGGCCAGGCGACGTTGAAGCCCGTCGCAGAGCCCAGCGCGTGATGGAAGTACTGCATCTTACCCAGGTGCTTCTGCAGGTCCTTCGCAATGGCGATTCGCTTGTTGTTGTCGAATTCCGAGCGCAGTTTCTGGGTGAAGTCGTCGGCGGTAGGGTCTCCGAGGAAGGGGCCTTCCTTGGAGGCAACGCCCTTTCCTTCCGCGTCGAAACCGTAGTTGAGGCTGCCGTTCTTGTTGTAGAGCGCGTAGAGGCCGTCCCCCGGCTCCGATGGTACCGGCGTCAGACGGAAGGCGATGCCGTCCATGAAGCCGCGCGAGTCACGGTACTCAGCGTTCCACGGCGCCGGGGCCTGGAACTGCAGGCGGTTAAACTTGAATCCGGCCTCGGCCGCCATACCGTGGACGGTCTCAATTTGAGGCGCATAGGCCAGACCGTAGTTCGTGCCGGCGGCCTCGTTGGAGTCCAACGTCTGACCGGTGTAGCCCGCCGCTGCCATCAGCTTCTTGGCTTCTGCGATGTTGCGCACGTAGAACTTGGCATTCTCGCCAAAGTCCTTGCCCTGGGGATCCAGGTACCAGCCCTTGTAGGCAGAAGGCGATGCCGCCGAGTTCCAGGCAGTCTGAACGTCCAGGCCGTCCGCCTTGAACCTGGAGACGTTGGCCCACGTGTCGAGGTAGAGGTCGCGGTCCAGGGCCATGCTAAAGGCCTGGCGCAGGCGCACGTCCTTGAATGGCGCCTTGTCGCCCGTCTTGAACCCGAAGAAGATGCTCACGCCCACATTATTGATGTCCGTCTGATAAAGACTGATCGCCGCAGCGTCCTTCTTGAGCTGGACCACGCTGTCCGGCGGGACAGGCACGTAGTGCGTGTAGATGTTGCCCGCGACCAGCTGGGCGATGACTTGTGCGCTCTCCGTGATGATCGGCGTCTCGATCTTCTCAGGGTACGCAGACTTGTCGTAGCTGCCCGGGTTGCGCTGGTAGACGATGCGCGAGGACGGCACGTACTCAGAGAGGTAGTACGCGCCGCCGCCGACCGGCTGGCGGCGCGCGTCGATCGTCTCGGCCTCGCGGGGCATGATGAAGAACTGCCCCTGCAGTTGCGACGAGAAAGACGCGAGGATCGAAGAAACCGGCTCCTTGAGTTTGATGACGACAGTGCGGTTGTCTGTGGCGTCCAGCGAGAGGACCGGCGCCGCGGGGTTAACGGAATTAACCAGGTCCTGGCGGGCGGTGCCGGTGGCTGAGAAGCGCTTCCAGGAGAAGACCACGTCCTGGGCGTCCAGCTTGCGTCCGTTGACCGGCGCCTGGGTCGGTGGTGTGCCGGCGTCCTGCCGGATCTTCATCGTCAGGGTGAGCTTGTCCGGCGAAAGCTCCCACGACTCCGCGAGGTCAGGCTGCATGCTGCCATCAGAGATCTCCAGGACGCCGGGCTTCACCTGCAGCAGCTTGTTGAAGATCAGCGACGTCGCGGCCGCCGCGGGCAGGGTCAGCAGGTGCGGGTCGAAGTGCGGCGGGTCGGCAGGGTTGGTCATAATCAGCGTCCCGCCAGACTTTGCCTGCTTGCTGGTGTCCTCTCTTTTCGCGAGGAGGCCAGAGGCCTCCTCCGGAGTACCTCCGCCGCCGTCGCCGCCGTCATCGTCACCACCGCCGCAGGCCGCCAGGAACGCCGCGCCCAGCGCCCCCGCACTGGTCGCAGCCAGCGCCCTCCTCCTCGAAAACCGTCGATCGAGCACCCTGTCCCAGTAGTTGCCGTTCACTGGTTGTCTCCTTTTGTGAAATTGGAATTTCTATTCCCATATCCGTCAAGTTGATGAACCAGTTGACATTCTCTGCCTTGACGCCAGCCTTGGCAAGCCTTTCGTTTCAAAGGTTTCAACCCATTGACAATAACAGTAGTGAGCGATCGGTTAACCGCTGGTAGGGTAGTTAGACCAGGCGGGCCGCGAGCCTGCTGCGGGCTCTGTGCTACCGCAGCCTGATCAGCCCCGCTGCCGTCGGCTCGAACCCGCAGGCCTCGTAGAACGGCGTCAGATCCGGCGTGTAGTCGACGTGCAGCCACTCGCAACCCGCCTGCCGCGAGGCCTCCGTCGCCAGTCTCACCAGCTCCCGCCCGATGCCGCCCCGCCGGTACTCCGGATGCACCGTCGGGTCCAGCAGAAACGCGTGCTGCCACCCGTCCCACGCCACGTACACCCACCCGGCAAGCCTCTCCACGTCGTAGGCGCAGACATACGCCAGGTAGTGCGGCAACAGCGGCGCAAAGTCCGTCGCAACGTGCGCCGGCCACGACGCCTCGTACAGCGCGTTCAACTCCTCGCTGGACACCAACCCGTTGACCTCGAATCTGATCTCAGTCGCGCTCATCTCC
>DATDOP010000129.1:0-24978 GCA_035293185.1 Dehalococcoidia bacterium
GGAGACGGCAAGCGGGTTCATGGCCGCGACCTGCATGGCGATGTCGCGCGCCAGATTCTTGAAGTCGGGCGTGCGGGCAACGAAGTCGGTCTCGCAGGCCACCTCGACAATCACGCCGATGCGGCCGCCGGCGTGGATGTACGACTCAACGAGTCCCTGCGCCGTCACGCGGTCCGCTTTCTTGGCGGCCGTGGCGATGCCCATCTCACCGAGGATCTTTTTCGCCTTGTCAATATCGCCGTCGGAGGCTTCCAGCGCCTTCTTGCAGTCCATGACGCCGGCGCTGGTTGCCTCACGCAGCTGCTTGATCAGTTCTGGTGTGACTGGAGGCACGCGCAGCTACTCCTGTGCTGTTGCGGTTGCGGCGACTGCCTCCGCCTCTTCGGGGTCGCTCGGCGCTGCATCGTCAGGGGAGACCGAGTAGGTGGTCTGGCCGGCGCCGAACTCGAACTCGTCGCCCGTGTCGCCCATCTCGCGGCGCTGCAGGCCTTCGATGCACGCGTCGGCGATGCGCATCGTGACCAGGCGCACGGCGCGAATTGCGTCGTCGTTAGACGGGATCGGGTAGTCGATCAGGTCCGGGTTGCAGTTCGTGTCGGTCATGGCAACGATCGGTATGCCGACGCGGTTACCCTCGGCGATCGCGATGTACTCCATGCTCGGGTCGACGATATACAGCGCGGACGGCAGCTTGGTCATTTCCTTGATGCCGCCGAAGTGACGGTTGAGGCGCTCGATCTCCTCTTCGATCTTGAGGACATCCTTCTTAGGCATGCGGCCGAATTCGCCGCGCGCCAGGGCGTCTTCCAATCGCACCAGGTGGTCGATGCGACCCTGGATGGTGGTGAAGTTGGTCAGCGTGCCGCCGAGCCAGCGGCTGTTGACGTACGGCATGTGGCAGCGGCTCGACTCCTGCGAGATCGTCTCCTGGGCCTGCTTTTTCGTGCCCACAAACAGGATCGTGCCGCCCCTGGCGACCGTGTCGGAGACCCATTCGCTCGCCTCTTCCAGGCGGCGGACGGTCTGCTGCAGGTCGATGATGTGAATGCCGTTACGCTGGGTGAAAATGAAGGGCCGCATACGCGGGTCCCAGCGCCGTGTCTGGTGCCCGAAATGCGCACCTGCCTCTAGCAGGGATTTCATCGTTACAGTAGTAGCCACGCCCTGAGCGTCCTCCTCCTCGCGAAGCGAGTACTCATTAGCTGCAAACGAAATCTTCGTTCGGTTGTGCGGTTTTCAAGTATAGCACGCAAGCTAGACAGATTCGCCGCCGGCCTTGCGCCGCGAGCTTGGTTGGCCGTACGGTTCAGGCAGACTCGGAAGGAGCGACGGCATGGCATCCAACGACCTCAGCGGCGTGCGCAGCGAACGCGATATCGTCTTTGCCCGGGGTGGCGATATCGATCTCAAGCTCGAGGTACACCACCCGCCGGCAGGCACCGCCAACGGCGCCTGCGTCATCGAGGTTTACGGCGGCGGCTTCACGCGCGGCAACACCGGCGGCCACTACCCGGACGTATTCAAGCGCTTCGCGCCGTTGGGCTACGTCTGCGTGGCGCCGCAGTACCGCCTGGGGCACGAGGGCAAGTTCCCGGCGCAGATCGACGACCTCAAGGCCGGAATCCTTTGGACCGTAGAGAACGCTGCTCGCCTGAACGTCGACCCGGCGAAGATCGTCGTCGCGGGGTACTCGGCCGGCGCGCAGCTGGCCCTGCTCGCCGCCGGCCACGCGGAGGCCGGCAAACATCTTGCCGCATGCATCGCCTATTACCCGGCGTTCAGCCGTCGCGGGCCCGGCAGCCCGGTACACCCGATCATGACCGAGGCCAGCACAGACGCGGATTACGCCCGCACGGAGCCGTTGAACGCCATCGCAGCGGGTTACCCGCCGACGATCATGTTCTGCGGCACACACGACGGCTTCATGGAGCACACGCAACAGCTGCAGGCGAAGATCGCGGGCGTGGGCTCAGAGGTCGAGGCACACTACCTGGCGGGCCTGGACCACATCTTCGACCGCGACCCGGCGCTGGCCGGTGCGGCCACGCGCTGGTGTCACCTGTTCATGGACCGCTACGTGGTCAACCCGCGAGAGATGCCCGCCTACCAGCGCCCGGCGCCGGTAACGGCGAACTAGCTTCGGCCCAGCGCGGCGTTCGTGATCCGCGCGCAGATGGCGTCGATTTCTTCGCTGGCCGGCGGGTCCACGTCTTCGAAGTAGGCCTCGTAGTAGTCGGCGAGGTCGACCGTCTTCGACTCTTCCTGCCAGTTGCGCAACGCGGCCAGCACGATAGCGGCCTCGCGATTATCGAGTTCGACGTTCATGTCGCGTCCTTCGCCTCGGTCACGTGACCGCGATATTCGACACACCTATTCTGCACGACGCCAGGGTTTGCGGATGTGACGGCTGTGCCCGCTGGGACGGGCGTCTAAGATGACGTATGTCCTATGACCTGATCGGCGACGTCCACGGCTGCACCTCTGAGCTCGTTATCCTCCTCGAAGCGCTGGGCTATGGCGTCAGCAGAGACGGCGCCAACGTCACGCCGTCGCCGGGACGCAGCGCCGTATTCCTGGGCGACCTGGTGAACCGCGGGCCCGACACGCCGGGTGTCCTGCGGCTGGTGATGAGCATGGCGGCCGCGGGCACGGCGACCTGCGTGGCCGGCAACCACGACGTCGCCCTTGCAAATGCCCTCGCCGGCCGGCCGGCAGAAAAGGTGGACGCCCTGCGCGAGTCGCTGGAGCAGCTCGATCCGGAGAGCGCGGCGTTCAAGCAGCGCGTCGTCGAGTTCATAGAGTCGCTGCCGCGCCAGCTCTCGCTGGACGCAGGGCGGCTCGTCGTGGCCCACGCCGGCCTGCCTGCCGAGTACCACGGCACGGCCTCCAGCGAAGCCGACGACTTTGCGATCAACGGCCGCTGGCTGACGGACAAGGCCGGCGAGAAGGTGCGCTATCGCTGGGCCGAGGACTATCGCGGCGAGGCGACCGTCGTTTACGGGCACTACTCACAGCTCGCGGCCACCTGGCTGAACGGTACGATTTGCATCGACACCGGCTGCGTTTACGGCGGACGCCTCACGGCTTTGCGCTACCCGGAGCGGGATCTCGTGTCCGTACCGGCGGCGCGCGTCTACTACGAATCGCGCCGATCCCAGGAGTTCAGGGCTGCTGCGCTGGCGGGTGGCGGCTAGGCTCCGCGGGCGATGACCTCGGCGTGGCGCACCTTGATCTCGAGCCGCCGGCCGAAGACACGCTGGAACACGTCCCGCTGGCTTTCGAGGCCTGAGACCTCGACCTGACAATCACGCGCCGGCGACAGCTCCAGGGCAATCCGGCCCGCGCCGCTGGTCAGGAACTCAGCGCTGCTCACGTTGCCTGCCTGACCCCGATCGAGGTTCTCCGCCAGCCGCAGCAAGGCGCTGAGGACGAAAACCGCCTTCTGCGAGTCGACGGGCAGTGCGACGAGTTCCGGGTTGCGGCGGCGCTGCAGGGAACCGCGGTGGTTGAGCACAATCAGGGCCATCAGCGTCACCTCCAGCTCGTCGAAGCCCAGGAGGTCCGCGTTGCGGATCAAATAGTGGCTGTGCTTCTGGTAGCTGGTGTAGGTAAGGAACGAGCCGATGTGGTGCAGCAGCGCCGCGTGATCTAGCAGCTCCCGCTCCCACTCTCCCAGCGCGTGCAGCCCTGCCTTGCGCGCCGAATCGAACAGCTGCAGGGCGAGCGCGGCGGTCTGACGAGCGTGCTGCTCGTTGAAGCGGCAGGCCCGGGCGAGCTGCAGGACGCTGAGGCTGCGCAGGGGCATGCCGCTCACCACGTCTGAGTGTCCGTGGCGCGCCAGGTAGTCCCGCAGCAACCCGTCCCGCAAGCCGCGGTCGGAAATGCGTAGCTCCCGCAGGCCCAACTCCTCCATCAGGACGTCGAGGATGGCAGCGCCGCCGATGATGATGTCGGCGCGTATCGGGTTGATCCCGGGCACGGAACGCCGGTCTTCCAGGGGCAAGGAGCAAAGCATGCGGATGCCCCGTCGCAGGTCGGCGTAGGTCAGCACGTCGTCCGGCTGACGCGACCGGTCCTTGAACGCGCGGATGCAGACGTCGGCCAGGTTCTCAATCGTCCCGGAGCTGCCCACGGCGAGGTCGATGTCGAAAGCGCGCAGGTCTGTCAGGGTGCGCGAGGCCTCGTTGCGCACGTGCGTCCGGATGCGCTCGTAGAGGTCTGGGCTCACGGGCCCTTCGACGCCGCGCAGGAACTGGTTGGTGAGACGGATGGCGCCGAGCTTGAGCGAGTTCAGATAGGCAGCCTCGTCCTGAGTGCCGACCGCCGTCTCAGTGCTGCCGCCGCCGATATCGATGAAGAACGCCTGGCGCGTGCCGAGGTCGACTCCGGACGCAACGCCCAGGTAGATCAGACGCGCCTCTTCCTTGCCGGAGACGATGCGCAGCTCGATGCCGGCCTCGGCCGCGAGCTTGCGCAGGAAGGCCTGCCGGTTGTCGGCCTCGCGCGTAGCGGCGGTACCAACGGCGACGATCTCGTCAGCGCCCGCCGCGCGCGCCACGTCGGCGAAACGGCGCGCAGCCGCGACGGTACGTTCGATGGCCTGCGGCTGCAGCAGATGGCGCGCGAACTCGCCGTCGCCCAGTCGCACCGTCTCTTTGAGCTGGTGCAGCACGGTACACGCCAGGTTGGGTTCGATTCGGACTACGAGCAGCCGGACGGAGTTCGTGCCGAAGTCCATGAATGCGACGGTGTGGGGCCTGATCGTTGTTTCCGTAATCATTGCGGGGATTGCGGGGGTCCCTTTCTATTCGAGTCCGCGCCAGTGCTCCATCAGCCACTCCTGCGAGCCGAAAGGCTCCTCGCCCTCCGGCGGTAAGACGCGCTCATAGCTTCCGTCCGGCAGCAATCTGCGTGCCTGTTTCGTGTCACGCAGGTGCACCTCGAGAATCTCATCACGGAGACGCTTGCGCAACTCCGGCGACTCTACCGGAAACAATACCTCCACCCGGCGGTCCAGGTTGCGGGGCATGAGGTCGGCGCTGCCCAGCAGCACCTCTTCCTTGCCGCCATTCAGGAAATAGTAGATGCGAGCGTGCTCCAGAAAGCGCCCGACAATCGACGTGACGGTGATGGTCTCGCTCAGACCGGGAATGCCGGGCTTGAGGCAGCACATGCCACGCACCTGCAGGTCGATTTTGACGCCCTCCTGGGATGCCTCGTACAGGGCGAGGATGCACTTCTTGTCGACGAGAGCGTTCATCTTGAAGGCCAGGTAACCATCGCCGTGCTCGCGGTGCCGGCGCACTTCGCGCTTGATGCGCTCGATGACTTCGTGGCGCAGATTGCCCGGCGCGACCAGCAGCTTGCGGAACGACTCCTTGCGCGCATACCCGGTCAGGGAATTGAACAGGTCGGCGACATCGGCGCCGATGGTCTCGTCGCAGGTGAAATAGGAAAGGTCCGTGTAAATACGGCTGGTCACCGTGTTGTAGTTGCCGGTGCCCAGATGGACGTAGCGCTTTAGGCCGTCGGCTTCGCGGCGGACGACCATCGACATCTTCGCGTGCGTCTTCAGCCCCACCACGCCGTAGACCACGTGCACGCCCTCGTCTTCAAGGGCGCGGGCCCAGGCGATGTTGTGCTCCTCGTCGAAGCGCGCCTGCAACTCGAGCAGCACGGCGACCTGCTTGCCGTGCTGACGCGCCTCCATCAGTGCATCGACGATCGGCGAGTTTGCGCCGACGCGGTACAGCGTTTGCTTGATCGCCAGCACGTTCGGGTCGTTCGCCGCCTCCCGGATCAGCTCGACGACAGGCGTGAAGCTGTCGTAAGGGTGGTAAAGCAAGATGCCGTCTTCAGTGATCAGATCGAAGACGTTTTCCTTCCGGGTCAACGCGGCAGGCACGTTGGGCACGAAGGGCGGAAACTTCAGCACCGGCAGGTCGATTCGCGTTAGCTCCATAAGGTCCGCGAAGCCCAGGTGCTCCTGCGACTGGTAGACCTGGTAGGGCGATAGCTCGAGGTTGCGCATGAGGATTTCGCGGATGCGTTCCGGAGTGCGCTGGTCGATCTCCAGGCGGATGACGTTGCCCCACTGCCGCAGCTCGATCAGCTGTTCGATGTTCGAGAGCAGGTCGAGCGCGCCTTCGTCCTTGATATCGAAGTCGGCGTCACGCGTGATCCGGAACGGGTAGGCGGCTTCGACCTCGAGACCCGGGAAGAGCATCTCGAGGTTGGCGGCGACAAGGTCTTCGAGCCAAACGAAGTTGCCGCCGGCCGGCGCCGCGAGGTCGCCCGGGACTTCGACGGCGCCTTCGCCGGGGATGGGCACGAGGCGTGGGAAGACATCGGCAACCTTGAGCCTGGCGAAGTTCTCGCGTCCACTATCGTCCTTGACCACGACCGCGAGGTTGAGGCTGAGGTTGGAGATGTGCGGGAACGGGTGAGCCGGATCGAACGCCAGCGGCGTGAGGACCGGAAAGACCTCCCGGGCAAAGAAATCGTGGAGTGCCCTGCGCTGCCGGTCGTTTAGCTCCTCGTAGGGAAAGATGCGGATGCCTTCGTGCCACAGCTTCGGCAGCAGGTCGTCACGCCAGAGCTCCTCAGCTTCCTTCAGGCGGCCGGTGAGGTCTTCGCGGACCGCCATGAGCTGCTGCAACGGCGTCATGCCGTCCGGAGGCGTCTCCACGGCGCCGCCGGAGAGCTGGCCCACGAGTCCGGAGATGCGCACCATGAAGAACTCGTCGAGGTTGTTGGCGTAGATGGCGAGGAAGCGCACGCGTTCCAGAAGCGGCGTGTCCGGCCGCAAGGCCTCTTCGAGCACGCGCTGGTTAAAGCGGAGCCAGCTCAGCTCCATGTTGAAGAACTGCGGTTCGGGTTGGCCCGGGTCGGCGGCTGATTCGACTGCTGTTTCTGCCACGGCCGCCTACGGGCTACTCCGGATCAAAGGTCGAGTCCGATGGCGGTGGCTCGGGCGCAGGCGAGACCGCCGTCTCAGCGCTACTCTCTTCTGAATTGCTCTCAGATGGGGGTGCGGGCGAACTCCCGTCGTACCGCTCTTTCCACCTGAGGCTCAGGTCCAGCGACGTCCTGCGTCCCCCCCGCGAGGCCTTGGCTGCGACATCGAGCGTTAGCCGTGGCGCGACCAGCGCATCCAGCGTCTTCTTATCCGCCTGAACCACAAGGCGGTTCTCACGCAGGGCATGCGCCACGGCTTCAAGATAGGCTGCGGCGTCTGCGATGCTGATCTCGGCCGTGTAGCGCGCCGAGCGTCGCTTGGTCGAACCGTTGTCCGCGGAGGTCGACTCGTCGCGGGCCTTTTTCGCCATCGTCCTGTCTCCCTTCCCAAGGGGCGGGGTACGCCGTGGCGCCCGACCTGGTCGAGGCCACCTGCCCTCACTGGAAGGCATGGCAGTAGCCGTGACCTGATCAGATTATAGGCTTTGTCGTTAACGGCTCGTAAACGCGCGTTAAGGCCTGATTAACAGCGAGGGCGACCGCTCGCCCCGCTTGAGGAGACCGGCCAACGCCTCCTCGGCGAATCTCGCTCCCTGGGACAGACTGCCGCTCAGCGCGCGGAAGACGGCGCCGCAGCCGTTGGGCAAGGCGCTCCAACCTGCGAGGCAGGTCGCGGTCAGGGCCGCCTCGAAGCCAGCTCCCGCCTCGGACGGGTCGAAGCCGAGCGCATAGACGGAGACGAGGACGCCGTGGCCCGCCAGGCCGGCAATCAGGTCGGGACCCGGCGTCACCGAATACGCTTCGCTGTACAGCGGCTCGCAGGCAGGCGGGCTGACCTCTAGAAGGCTCTCGAGGCGTTGGAACTGAAAACGCTCGCCGCGCGCCAGGCGCCCGAGCACCAGGACCTCGGCGAGTATCGCCCTCCCGCCGGGCGCCAGCGCGAGGCGCGTCTCCTGACAGTACGACGCGCCGGCGTGCAGAATCGTCGCGTGCGGGCCCCAGACGAGCAGCGCGCCGGGTTCGACGGCCAACCGCACGTCCAGGGACGACTCGCCGGCATAGACCTTGCTTGCGCTGCTGGCGCCGACGTGCACGGATGTGCCGGCCGCAGCCGTGACATCGACGCGGTAGGCGTCCCCGTCAAGCAGGCCAGCGGTGGTGTTGCGCAGGAAGTAGTCCGGCACGCCGGCACCTGCGAAGGGGCCTCTCAGCTCCAGCGGCGGCCGGGCCTGGACGCGCACGCGTGGCGACCCGTGTTCGCTGCACGTGAAGCGCGCCTCCAGCGAGCCGTTGAGCGTGCCTAGTCGCGCCACAAGCGCACGCCCGCCGTCGCGACCAGCGAGTCCATCTCGTTCATCAGCCAGGTTGCGACCTGCTGCACGCCGGCGCCGGCGCGGCAATTGGTGAAGAGCAGCGGCCCGGCGCGCAGCCGGTTGGAGTCGCGCTCCATGACGGCGAGGTCGGCGCCGACGTAGGGAGCCAGGTCCGTCTTGTTGATCACGAGCAGGTCCGCGTTCATCAGGCCGGGGCCCTGCTTGCGCGGCGTCTTGTCGCCGCCGGACACGTCGAGCACGTAGATGCTGCGGTCGGCGAGCAGCGGGCTGAAGGTCAGCGTCAGGTTGTCGCCACCGCTTTCGACCAGGACGATGTCCGTGTCCGGGAAATCGTCCAGCAGGCGCTCGATGGCGGCGAGATTGGCGGTTGGGTCCTCGCGAACGGCAGTGTGCGGGCAGCCGCCGGTCTCGACGCCGACGATGCGTTCTTCCGGCAGGACGCCGTGCAGCGCCCGTCGCAGGATCGACTCGTCTTCGCGAGTGAAGATATCGTTGGCCACGATGGAGGGCGAGTGCCCGGCCTCCAGCAGCAGCGGGACAAGCCGCTGCACCAGCGCGGTCTTGCCGGAGCCTACCGGCCCGCCGACACCCACCTTCATTACCGGCCTCATGACTACCTCCTCAGCTCGCGAACAGGCGCGCTTCCGCCCGTTCATGCCTCATCGATGCGATCTCTTGCAGGGGATGGAACGCCCGCAGGGTCGGGGATGTCCCGTCGGCCACGACCGCCTCGCTCAGCTCCACGATCAATGGACGCAGCCGGTGCAGGATCGCCTGTGCGTCTCGATGCGAGATACGGCCGAGGCGCATCGCCGCCTGCAGCAGCGCGTTCGCGGACGAGAGCATCAGCGCGGCCGGAATCTCGTCCGGCTCTGCGCCAAGCGCTGCGTTTACGACGCCAAAGGCGACCGGGTAGCAGCCCAACGTCTGATCCGCTCTGACCGCCTCGGCATAGCCCTGGAGCGCGGGCTCGCCGGCGCCCAGGGACGCCTCTTCCACCAGGCGCCGTCCCGTCTGCAGTCCGGCGGCGCGCAGCTCAGATGCAGCCCTGGTGCGCAGCAACGCGCGGTCAATGGTCACGATGCGCTGGATGTCGCCGTCGCGGGCAGCACGCGCCGCGGCGTAGGTTGCGCGCGCCTCGCAGGTCGCGACGCTCTGCGTCAGCACTGACGTTACGAATGCTTCGAGACCGGCCACGTCCTGGACGAGGCCTTGACGCAGCTCCTGCTCCAGCCCATACGAGTGCGCGAATCCGCCGGAGGGGAAGGCGCTGTCCGCGATCTGCAGCAGGGCCAGCAGCGAGGTTGTGCTCATACCAGGAAATACTTCTGGGCCAGCGGCAGCGTCTGCGCGGGAGGGCAGGTTGCCAGCTCGCCGTCGACGCGCACCTCGTATGTTTCGGGGTCGACTTCGATGCGCGGCAGGGCATCGTTGCGTACCATGTCGCGCTTGCCGAGGTCGCGGCAGCCCTTGACGGCCTCGGCGCGGCGGTTGAGGGCGAGGCTGCGCGGCACCCCCGCGTCCAGCGACGCCTGGCTGACGAAGGTGAGACAGGTCTCAGCGATAACACCAGGGTGGGCGCCGAACATCGGGCGGTAAAGCATCGGCTCCACGGTAGGAATCGAAGCGTTGGCGTTGCCCATCACCGACCACGCCACGGCGCCGCCCTTGACGATCAGCGCCGGCTTGACGCCGAAGAAGCCCACGGGCCAGAGGACAATGTCCGCCAGCTTGCCGGGCTCCAGGCTGCCGACCCGGTGGGCGATGCCGTGAGTCTTCGCGGGGTTGATCGTCAGCTTGGCCAGGTAGCGCAGCACGCGCAGGTTGTCGTCGCCGGCGTTTTCGCCGTCGAGGGCGCCGCGCACGTCTTTCATCTTGTGCGCCGTCTGGATCAGGCGCGTGAAGCTCTCACCGATGCGGCCCATGGCCTGCGAATCGGAGGAGTACATGCTCAGCACGCCGAGGTCGTGCAGCACGTCCTCCGCGGCCATCGTCTCGGGACGAATGCGGCTGTCGGCGAAGGCGACGTCTTCCGGGACGCGCGGGTTCAGGTGATGGCAGACCATGAGCATGTCCATATGCTCGGCCAGCGTGTTCACGGTGTAGGGGCGTGTAGGGTTGGTGGAGGACGGCAGCACGTACGGCTCCGCGGCGATGGCGATGATGTCGGGCGCGTGGCCGCCGCCGGCGCCTTCAGTGTGATAGGTGTGAATCGTACGGCCGGCGATGGCCGCCACGGTGTCTTCCAGGAACCCGGCCTCGTTCAGCGTGTCGGTGTGAATCGCCAGCTGGACGTCGTATTCGTCCGCGACGCGCAGCCCGGCGTCGATCACGGCGGGCGTGGAGCCCCAGTCTTCGTGCAATTTGAGGCCGCAGGCGCCCGCTTCGATCTGCTCGCGAATCGGCTCCGGAAAGGACGCGTTGCCCTTGGCGAGCAAGCCCCAGTTCACCGGCAGGGTCTCGGCGGCGCGCAGCATCTGGCCGATGTGCCACGGGCCCGGCGTGCAAGTGGTCGCGCGCGTGCCGTCGGCGGGGCCGGTACCGCCGCCAAGCATCGTCGTGATGCCGTTGGAGATCGCCTCCCAGGCCTGCTGCGGCGCGATCATATGCACGTGCGCGTCGATGCCGCCCGGCGTGGCGATCATGTGCTCGCCGGCGATGATCTCCGTGCCGGCGCCGATCACAAGGCCCGGCGTAACCCCGTCCATGACGTCGGGGTTGCCCGCCTTGCCGATCGCCGTGATCAGGCCGTCCTTGATGCCGATGTCGCCTTTGATCACGCCGAGCACGGGGTCGAGGATGATCGCGCTGGTGATCACGGTGTCAGGGACGCCGCCGGCGCTGGTCGCGCGCGAAGACTGCGCCATGCCGTCACGGATCGACTTGCCGCCGCCGAACACGGCCTCCTCACCGTAGACCGCGAAGTCACGCTCGATGCGCACGACCAAGTTGGTGTCGGCGAGGCGGATGCGGCCGCCGGTAGTCGGACCGTAGAGCGAGGCGTAGGTCTGGCGGCTGATCCGGCTCACGAATCGAAGCCCGCGGCAGCGGCGCGAAACGCAGCGCCTTCGAAGACCCCCGCCCCGTGGACGCTGCCCTGGACGAGGCCGTTCATACCCGAGACGAAGCCCTCGCCGCCGAACGCCACGACGGTGACCGGCTTCACATCACCGGGCTCGAAACGCACCGCCGTGCCCGCGGGGATGTCGAGACGCATGCCGAAGGCCGCGCCGCGGTTGAAGCGCAGGGCGCGGTTGACCTCGAAAAAGTGGGCGTGGGAGCCAACCTGGATCGGCCGGTCGCCGGTGTTCGCGACCTCGATCTCGGCAGTGCGGCGCCCGGCGTTCAGCTCGATCTCCCCGTCCTCGACGATGTAGAAGCTCTGCTCGTCCATTACTGAATCGGGTTGTGGCAGGACACGAGCTTGGTGCCATCCGGGAACGTGGCCTCGATCTGGACCAGCGACGCCAGCTCGGGGACGCCGTCCATCACGTCGTCGCGTTCCAGCACCTGCCCGCCGATCGCTGCCGCCTCGTTGACGCTGCGCCCGTCGCGCGCGGCCTCGATCATCGCCTCGCTGATCACGGCGATGGCCTCGGGGTAGTTGAGCTTGAGGCCGCGCTGACGCCGGCGCCGCGCCAGGTCGGCGGCGACGAAGATCAGCAGCGCGTCCTCTTCACGCGGCGAGAGCCTCATACGGTGACCCGCTTACCCAGATGTCCGGCGCGGACCAGGCAGCCCAGCGTGTCGCAGATCACGCGCGTGGCGATCAACGACGTGATCTCGGCGTTGTCGTAGGGCGGCGAGCACTCGACGATCTCCATGCCGGCCAGCGGCATCTCAGAGATCAGCTGGATGAACTTCAACACCTCGCGCGGCAGGAAGCCGCCCGGCTCCGGCCAGCCCGTACCCGGCACGAACGCCGCGTCCAGGCAATCGACGTCGAAGCTGAGCCAAACGGCGTCGACGCCGTCCCAGGCGATCTCCAACGCCTTCTTCGCGGCCTCCTCGATGCCCATCTCGACGCAGTCGGTCACGGTCATGATCGTCGTGCCGCGCTCGCGGCCGACCTTGACGCCGGGCCGCGGCGCCTGCCAGCCGCCGATGCCGATCTGCACCAGGTTCTTCGCCGGGACGTTGGGGATGTCCGTGGCGTGGAACCACGGCGTCGTGTGCATGCGTTCGTCGAGATCCGTCTCCTGCGTGTCGACGTGGCGGTCGAAGTGGATGATGCCGAGCTTGCCGTTGAGACGCTCGGCGACGCCGCGCACCGTCGGGTAGCCAATCGAGTGGTCGCCGCCGAGCACGATCGGGAAGGCGCCGCTTTCGAAGACGTGGGCCGTCGCCTTCGAGATCTGGTCGAACGTCTTCTCGATGTTTGCCGGGATCGTGAAGATGTCGCCCAGGTCACAGACGGTCAGCGACTCACGCAGGTCCACGCCCAGCTCGAAGCTGTAGGGACCGTAGAGGGCGCTGATCTTGCGAATGCCCTGTGGCCCGAAGCGCGTACCCGAGCGATACGTCGTCCCGCCGTCAAAGGGCGCACCGAGCACGGCGACGTTGAATTCGCCGCAGCGTTTGACGTCCTCCAGATAGTGCGACTTGAGAAACGTGTTGATCCCGGCGAAGTGCGGCAGCTCGCCGCGGCTGAACGTCGGAATCGACCGGTCGACGATGGAGTCTGCGCCCTGCAGGCCCATCTCCAGCGCCCACTTGACCTCCTCGTCACGCCTGGTCGTCGGGATCAGCGCCTCGGCTTCGACGGCGTAGCGAGCTTCGGGGCCGTATTTGTCGTGCAGCGGCACTTCGCCACGGTAGTGGTGATTGTCGCTGAGGGTGTTGCGTTCCAAACGTCAGACCTCCACCGCTTCTGCCAGGAGCAGTCCACGGATCTCGTCACGCAGGTCGAGGAAGCGCTCCTCGCGGCGAATCGTGGGCGCGCGATCGGCGCCGAACGGCACTTCGATCTCGCGCTTGACGCGGCCGGGGTGTGAGGCGAGCACGTAGATGCGCTGGCCCAGGAAGATCGCCTCCTCCACGTCGTGCGTCACCATGAGCACCGTGGTGCCGGTCTCCCGCCAGACACTGAGCAGGTATTCCTGCATCAGCGACTTCGTGTGCGCGTCCAGCGACCCAAACGGCTCGTCCAGCAGCAGGACCTCCGGCTCCGTGACCAGCGACCGCGCGATGGCGACCCGCTGGCGCATACCGCCGGAGAGCTGGCTGGGACGGGCATCCGCCCACTTCTCCAGCTTCATCACGCTCAGGTAGTGGTCGACGCGGCGTTGCGTCTCGTCCCGGCTCACGCCCTCCAGCTCAAGGCCGAAGGCGATGTTCTGGCTGACGCTGCGCCACGGGTACAGCGAGTAGCTCTGAAACACCAGACCGCGGTCCGGCCCCGGCCCGTCGATCTCCTCGCCGTCCAGCGTCACGCTGCCGGCGGTGGGCTCGGTGAGGCCGGCGACGATGCTCAACAACGTCGACTTGCCGCAACCGGACGCTCCGACGATGCAGACGAACTCTCCCGGCTCGACCACGAGATCGATGCCTTCAATCGCCACCGTGTCGCCGCGACGCGCGGAAAACACCTTCGAGACGCCGCGTAGTTCGAGCCGTGCAGTCATGGCGCTACTCCTGCGACCACGGCGCTACGCGGTTACGCAGCATGCGCAGCGTCACGTCTGTTGTCACGCCGATCAGGCCGATGACGATGATCGCCGCGAAGATCTCGTCGATGTGCAGGAACTTCTGCGACCGGACGATTAGCCGGCCGAGACCGAACTCGGCGTTGAACATCTCGGTCACCACGATCAGGTTCCAGGCGGCGGCGAGGTTGACGCGCGCCACGTCGATCATGCCGGGGACGGAGTGCGGGAAGATGACCTTGCGAAACACCGACCAGCTGCCCGCGCCGAGGGTCTGCGTCACCTTGATCAGCTCCGATGGCACCTGCCAGACGACGTTGGCCGTCATCAATGTGTTGAAGAACACCGTACCTAAAACGACCAGCGCGATCTTCGGCTGTTCGCCCAGGCCGAGCCAGATCACGAGCAGGGGCACAAACGCCGTCGCCGGTGCGTACCTGACGAAACCGATGAAGGGCTCAAACAGGGCGCGAATGCTGCGAAACGTGCCCATGCCCAGGCCCAGCGGAACCGCGATCAGCAACGAGATCGAAAAACCGAATGCCACGCGCCGGCTGCTGGCGAACGTGTCGTCCAGCAGTTGGCCGTCCGTGATCATGGTGTAGGCCGCCTTCGCCGTTGCCGCCGGGCTGGGCAAGAACAGCGGGTCCACGGCCTTCGAGAAGAAGAGCAGTTGCCAGAGAAGCAGCGGCAACAACAGCGACGCGATGATCAGCGCGACTTCGAGGCGCCAGGGAATGTCGTCCCGGACGCGCCAGAACACCGGTGGACGGCGGCGCCGCCGTCTGCGCGAGGCCACGGTTGTGGCCTCGCGCAGATCGGCCGGCGCTTCCAGACTCAGTCCTGCCTCCGTCAACGCCAACGCCCTTCTCGGCTAGGACGCCGGCTCATAGGCGCGGACGAAGCGGGGCTCGAACACCTTCGCGAAGTTGATCTTCTCCTCCACGAACTCGTTATCCAGCAGGAACTTCGAGATCTCTTCCGAGGCGTGATTCAGGTAAGTCATGTCGGAGCCAGACGTGAACGCCTTGACGTTCTGCTCCAGCGTGAACAACGTGGTGCCGGCGTCGTACTCCTTGTACTCGGCGACGCTGACACCGGCGCGCTTGGCCATGATGTCCAGCGACTTGGCCGGGTTGGCCTTGATGTAGTCCAGCGTCATGAACCAGGCGTTGACCAGCTTCTGCACGTCGCCGGGGCGCTTCTCGACCAGGTCGCCGCTGACCACCAGGTGGTCGGGGATCGAACCGGGGAACTCCTTGGAGGTGAACAGGGTCTTGGAACCGCTGCGCTTCAGCGCCTGCGTGGTGAACGGCGCGAAGGCGCCTACGGCGTCCAGCTGTCCCGCCGCGAACGACGCTGCCGCGGCTCCCGTCTCCAGGTTGACGACCTCGACGTCAGACAACGTGAGGCCCACGCTGCGCAGGCCCAGCGCCAGAAGGAAGTGGTCCACGACGCCGGCCTCGATGCCGATCTTCTTGCCTTTGAGGTCGGCGATCGAGTTGATGCCGTCCCGGACGATGATCTGATCGTTGCCGGTGGAGTTGTCATTGACCAGGACGATGCGTTGGTCCGACCCGGCTGCCACCGAGGCCAGCGTGTCGTTTAGCGTCTGGCTGTTGGCGTCGAGTTGGCCGGCCGCGAGTGCGTTGATCGAGTCCAGATAGCCCTCGAACCAGACCAGCTCGACCTTGACGCCGGCCTTGGCGAAGATACCTTGCTCTTCCGCGACCTGCCACGGGAACCAGCCCGGCCAGGCGCTGAATCCGAGCTTGATCGGCTCACCAGAGCCTGAGCTCGCTGTGTCATCGTCGTCGTCGCCACCGCAGGCCACCAGCAGCGTGGACAGCACCAGCGCAACCAGACTAAGGCTTAACAGCTTGCGTATTCGCATCTCCCCATCTCCTCTCGCTTGAGCCCGGACGTGAAATACAAAGCCCGGGCAGACAACTACGTCCTCCCGGGCTTTTCTCCCGCCGTGTACCCATCGCCGTGAAGGGCTGTCGCTCTCGGACCAGACCCCGGCGCCTTGGCCGGACGGAACCCTAGCGACTACACGCCAACACTAGGCTGCCGGTGTTTCTGAGGAGTTTCGCGATTGTGACGATTGGTTTACCGATTGATTACAGCCGGCTACACGGAGAGGTGTTGCTTGAGCATTCCCTGGTCGAGCTGCGCCGGCGTGCCGTCCAGCACGATGCGACCCTGCTCCATGACGTAGCAATGGTCTGCAACCGCCAGCGCGAAGTCGAGGAACTGCTCCACGAGCAGCACCGCCATCTGGCCTCGCAGCGAGGCGATGACGGCCTCGATTTCGTCCACGATCGATGGCTGGATGCCCTCCGTGGGTTCATCGAGCAGCAGCAGGCGAGGGCGGCCGACCAGCGCGCGGGCGATCGCCAGCTGCTGCTGCTGCCCGCCGGAGAGCAGGCCCGCCTGCCGTCCCGACATCTCGTTCAGCACCGGAAACAGCGTGAACGCCTCGTCGATCTGGCCGGTGTCGCGTCCCTTGACCGGCTCGAGGCCCACGAGGATGTTCTCCATCACTGAGAGATACGGGAAGATGCCGCGGCCTTGCGGCACGTAACCAATGCCGGCACGTGCGCGGCGATACGGCGGCCAGCGGCGTACCTCCTGCCCTCCCAGCTCAACGCTGCCGCCGCGCAAGGCAAGCGTGCCCATGACCGACTTGAGCAGCGTTGTCTTGCCGGCGCCGTTGCGCCCCATCAGACAGACGATCTGCCCCGGCGCCACATCGATGCTGACTCCCTCGACGACGACGCTCTCGCCGTAGCTGACGCGGACGTTGCGGACTGAGAGCAGGGTTTCCGGGGGCGATTCCACGGCCATCAGGCGCCCCTTCCCGACCGGCCGAGGTACACCTCGGCGACGGTCGCATCGTTCTGCACCTCTTCGATCGAGCCTTCCTTGATCACCTTGCCCAGGTGCAGGACGGTAACCCTTCGCGAGAAGCGGCGCACGAAGTCCATGTCGTGCTCCGTGACGATGATCGTGTGTTTGCCCTCCAGCGCGTGCAGCAGTTCGCCGGTCTTCTGGCGCTCGTGGCCCGTCATCCCCGCGACCGGCTCGTCGAGGAGCAAGAGCTTCGGGTCCTGCACCAGCAGCATCGCGATTTCCAGCCACTGCTGCTCGCCGTGCGAGAGCGCTCCGGCGCGGATGCCGGCGCGCTGCGTCAGGCCCACCGCATCCAGCGCATCGCGCATGCGCTCCCGTTCGTCGCGCGAAAGCGAGCCGAACAGGCCCAGGATGCCGCGCCGGAAGCCGATTGCCACCTCGAGGTGCTCCCAGCACGTGAGGCTGCGGTAGATCGCCGGTGTCTGGAACTTGCGCCCGATGCCGAGCTTGACCAAGGAGTGCTCGCTGTGACGCGAGACGTCGACGTTGCCGTCGTACATCACCTTGCCGGTCAGAGGCCGCACTTTGCCGGTGAGCAGGTCGAGCAAGGTGGTCTTGCCCGCGCCGTTCGGGCCGATGAGGAAGCGCAACTCGCCCTGGTCGAGCCTGAAGCTCAGCTCGTCGAGTACTGTGAAGCCGTCAAACGCCACCGTTATGTCATCTAACGCCAGCATCTCACTCACCGGTCGATACCATCCCCGCCGCAGCAGGCATCGCTGCCTGAGGTTCGCCCGCGCTGCGCCGTGGCAGTCGCGCCATCAGCCAGTCGTAGGCGTCATGCAGGGTCCCGGCCATGCCGCCTGGTAGCAACACCACGGCCACGATGAACAGGCCGCCGAGGAAGTAGAGCCAGATCTCGGGGAACTGTTCGCTGAGGTAGCTCTTGGCCAGCCCCACGGCCACCGCGCCGACGGCCGCGCCGGCGAGGCTGGCGCGCCCACCCACGGCCACCCAGATCACCATCTCGATCGAAGGCACGATGGCGAGGTTTGCCGGCGAAATGATGCCGACCTGGGGCACAAACAGCGCGCCGGCCAGGCCCGCCATGGCGCAGGAAACGCCGAAAACCACCGCCTTGACCAACGCCACGTTGTAGCCGGTGAAGCGCACGCGGTCCTCATCGTCGCGCAGCGCCACCAGAAGGCGTCCAAAGCGGGATTTCGTCAGCCACCACGCGAACAAGTAGGTCGCGAGCAGGCAAACGACCGTGGCTGAATAGAGCAACTCCTGCGTGTCGGGTCGCACCAGGTGCTTGCCGAACAGCGTGGTGAAGTTGGTGATGCCGTTGGTACCGCCCGTGTACGGCTGCTGCCCGACGAAGAACGTGCTGACAATCAACGCCAGCGCCTGGGTGATGATCGAGAAGTAGACGCCTTTGACGCGGTTTCTGAACACGACGTAGCCGAGCAGAAAACCGGCGATGCCCGGCCCGATGATCGCCACGGGTATGGCGAACCAGGCGTGGCGGAAGGGCTCCCAAAACCAGGGTAGCGAGTCCAGCCCGCTCCAGACCATGAAGTCCGGCAGATCGGAACCCGACGACTCGAGCTTCATATACATGGCCATGCCGTAGGCGCCGAGACCGAAAAAGACCCCCTGCCCCAGCACGAGCATGCCGCCGTATCCCCAGACCAGCGCCAGACCCTCGGCGACGATGGCGAACGCCAGCAACTTGCCGACCAGGTTGAGCCGGAAATCGGAGAGCATGTTGGGCATGATGACCAGCAGGACGAAGCCCGAAACCGCCACGAAAGCGATCTGTCCCAGCCAGGCGCGGGCCATCGAGGAGCCGCCACCAACCGGGACGACGTCGCCGGAGCGTTTCGAGCCGGGCACCGCCAGTCTCATCTCGCCCGCTTCGCCACGAGGCCGGAGGGGCGCCACTGCAGGAAGGCGATGATGCAGATGAAGACGAAGACCTTGGCCAGCGAGGCGGAGCTCCCCCACTCGAAGAAGGTATTCAGCGTGCCGATCGAGAAGGCTGCCATGACCGCGCCGGCCAGGGCTCCGACACCCCCGAGCACGACAACCATGAACGAATCGACGATGTAGTAGGTGCCCAGCGACGGCCCGATGGGGCCGAGCAGCGCGAGGGCGCAACCGGCGATCCCCGCAAAGCCGGAGCCGAGCGCGAACGTCAACGTGTCCACGTTAGCCGTACCAACGCCGAGCGCCGCGGCGATCTCCCGGTTCTGCATGACCGCGCGGATGCGGCGACCTGCCGAAGTCCTGGTGAGATACAGCGCGACTCCGGCGATGCACAAGGTGGCAAGGCCGAGGATGAAGAGTCGCGAGTAGGGCAGGATCAGGTCGTCGGTGATCTCGAGGCCGCTGCGCAGCCAGGGCGGCGCGATGACCTGCACGTTGGGCGCGCCGAAGATGCTGCGCGCCGCCTGCTGCAGCACCAGGCTGAGGCCCCAGGTCGCCAACAACGTGTCGAGCGGGCGGCCGTAGAGACGCCTGATCAGCAAACGCTCGACGACGGCGCCCATGCCGGCCGCGACGACGAAGGCGACGGGCAGCGCCACGAATAGATAGAAGTCGAGTCCGGCGCCGGTACCCAGCTCCCGCTGCACCAGATAGGCAACGTAGGCGCCGATCATGATCAGCTCGCCGTGCGCCATGTTGATCACGTTCATGAGCCCGAAAGAAAACGTCAGGCCGATCGCGATCAAGACGAGGATCGACCCGAGGCTGATGGCGTTGAAGCCTTGCGATAACCAGATAGACACCTTTGCCTCCCCTGGACTGGGCTGCGAAAAGGAAGAGGACGGGAGCGGAAACGGTTCGCTCCCGTCCTGAGATCGAAGGGGTGAGCCCCCCGGCCCAGTCCCCTGCTAGTTCTTTTTCTCCTTCGCGAACTCTCCGCCCCAGCTGTAAGTCGTCAGGTAGGGGTCGGGCTCAACCGGTCCGGGCGTGGCCCAGATCTCGTCGATCAGGCCGCCGGCGTTGATCTTGCCGATGCGCACCGTCTTGGAGATGTGCTGGTTCTCGCCGTTGATCTTGACCAGGCCTTCCGGGGCGTTGAACTCGATCCCCTTGGCGGCAGCCCGCACCTTGGCGACCTCCGTCGAACCGGCCTTCTCCACCGCCATCTTCCACAGGTAGACGCCGATGTAACCCGCCTCGATCGGGTCGGCGGTGACGCGGTTGTTGCCGTACTTCGCCTTGTACGCCGCGACAAACTTGGCGTTCGTGTCGCCCTTGGTCGTCTGGTAGTAGTTCCAGGCGACGAGGTGCCCCGCCATCACGTCGGCACCGATGCCGCGCACCTCTTCTTCGGCGACGCTGACAGAGAGCGTGGGCAGGCTTGTAGGCGTGAAGCCAGCGTCCTTAAACTGCTTGAAGAACGCGACGTTGGAGTCGCCGTTGAGCGTGTTGTAGATCACCTCCGGGTTGGCGCCGCGGATCTTGCTGATCACGGTGCTGTAGTCCGTGTGCCCCAGCGGCGTGTACTCCTCAGCCACGGTTGTGCCGCCGCTGGCGGCGAGCTGAGCTTTGATGATTTTGTTGGCGGTGCGCGGGAAGACGTAATCGGAGGCCAGCAGGAAGAACTTCTTCTTGCCGTCGGCCAGCAGGTACTCGACGCTCGGGACGATCTGCTGGTTGGTGGTGGCGCCGGTATAGAAGATGTTCGGCGAGGACTCCAGGCCCTCGTACTGCACCGGGTACCAGAGCAGGCCGTTGAGTCCTTCGAACACCGGCAAGACAGCCTTGCGGCTGGCCGAGGTCCAGCAGCCGAAAACGGTTGCCACCTTATCGCTCTGCAGCAGCTTCTTAGACTTCTCGGCAAAGGTCGGCCAGTCTGAGGCGCCGTCCTCAATCACCCACTCCAGCTTCTTGCCCATCACGCCACCGGCGGCGTTGATCTCCTCCATCGCCATGACTTCGGCGTCTTTGACTGAGACCTCGGAGATCGACATCGTGCCGCTGAGCGAGTGCAGCACGCCGACTTTGATCGTGTCACCGCCGCTTACGACACCGCCGCCATCAGTAGCGCCCGTGTCGGTGTCTTCGTCATCGTCACCGCAGGCGACGAGGAAGCCGCCAAGCGTCGCGGCGAGTCCGAGTCCGGCGCCCGCGCGCAGCAATCGGCGGCGTGAAACTTGCTTTTCCCAGTAGGACTTCGGGTCGAGATATTGGTCGTCGGCCATGTGTCATTCCCCCTGCTTTTAGATGTAGCTGCGGCCCCGCAGCTCGATGTTCGGAGCATAGGTAGGGGGTGTTTCGACCCAGTGTCACGGCCATGAAATGCGCGTGACGCTTAGGTCACGCGCAGGTTTCGCGTTGGTGACCGCGGCCTTGCTGGCTGGTTACACGGCCGCAGACACCCGATGCCTGGCAGAGTACCAAGCCAGATCGCTGCGGTTGAGGAGCTCTGCACCGTCGAGTCCACCGCCGTTCGGCCCCGTCCCGGGGACTCAGGCGCGGCAAGAATGAGCCAAATGGCCATGTCGATTGCAAACCTGGCCTCGGTACAGTCACTTCAGGCAGATCTCGCTGCCGGTTCGAACCTCGATCAGGTTGAGACGGGAGGACGGCCCACACATGCTGAATAAGGACGACAACCAGCTGGTCACCAATACGGATCCCGGGACGCCGATGGGTGAGCTGTTCCGCCGCTTCTGGCTGCCGGTCGCGCTCTCGGACGAGCTGCCCGGACCCGATTGCGTGCCGGTAAAGCTCAAGATCATGAACGAGGACCTGATCGCGTTCCGTGACACCGAAGGGAACGTCGGGCTGGTGGACGCCTTCTGCCCGCATCGCGGCGCGCCGATGTTCTTCGCCCGCAACGAGGAGTGTGGCCTGCGCTGCGTCTACCATGGCTGGAAATTCGATAAGGACGGCAGCTGCACTGACCTGCCCAATACGCCTGAGGGTGAAACCTACAAGGACAAGGTGAAGATCACCGCTTACCCGTGCTGCGAGTCAGCCGGCATGGTCTTCGCTTACATGGGGCCGAGGAAGAAGCAGCCGCCATTCCCGGACTTCGATTTCAACAAGGTGCCTGCGAGTAACACCTACATCACGAAGTTCCAGCTCGAGTGCAACTGGCTTCAGGCGACCGAGGGCGACTTCGACCCGAGCCACGTCCCGTTCCTGCACAGCACTCTGGACAACAACGCCAGCAACCCGCAATTCCAGTTCCAGGACAACCCCAACCCGCTGACGGGTACCGGACCGAGCAACACGCTCGCCGGCCCTGTGTCACCCGACGAGCCGTTCCCCTTCGCCGTGGGCAACCGTCGCTTCAAGAAGGATGACCGTCGCGCCAGGGACGCTCTTCTGGACATTGATGGCGCGATGTATGCCGTGTCACGCATCACGCGGCCGGATGGTCGCGAGCAGGCGAACGTCATCCTGCGCTACCTGATGCCGATCTACTGCCCGCCCGGCATCGTGCGTCCGAACCACTTCGCCGGTAACTTCCGCGTGCCGATCGACAACGAACGCATGATGTTTTTCCGCCTGCGCTGGAGCCGCAACCCGATGACCAGCGAAGACATCGTCTACTACAAGCAGGGTGGCTACGCCTACCCGGAGATGATCCCTGGTACCTGGAAGACAAAAGCGAACGTCTTCAACGACTACGAAGTGGACCGCCTGGGCCAGAAGAACCATCTCTACTCCGGCATCAAGACGTTCCCTCTGCAGGACATTGCGATGATGGAGAACCAGTGGGGTCCAATCGCCAAGCGCGAGTTGGAGCACCTGGTCGCGATGGACTACCACATGATCTATCTGCGCCGGAAGCTGCTTCAGGCCGCGCGAAACATGCGCGACGGCATTGAACCCAAAGAGCCGTGGATGCCGGAGACATACCACTATCACAGCGCCTCGGCGATCATCGAGAACGGCGACTTCGAGGCGGCCGTGGCTGTCGCAAGAGAGAAGGCGAAGCAAAGCCTCGTCGATCCGGTCCTGGAAGCCACCACGATTGCAGCCTCGGGCAACGGCCATGGAGCCGTCGCCGCGAGCTAGAAGGGCCACGCCATGGCGCACTTCCTACTGCAGGCGTCTTATACGTCAGCGGCCTGGGCCGCGCTGGCCAGGGAACCGGAGGACCGCGTTGCAGCGATCAAGCCAGTGATCGAGCGTCTGGGCGGCAGGGTGGTCACGGGCTACCTGTCGTTCGGGGAGTACGACATCGTCGCGATCGTCGAGTTGCCGAATTCGGTTTCGGCCGCGGCGTTCTCCATGGCCTCTTCCGGAGGCGGCGCCATCCGCGTACGCAAGACGACGCCGCTGCTGACCCCGGAAGAGGCCAGGCAGGCGATGCAGTTGGCCGGGGGCACCGCGTATCCGGTGCCCCACGCGCTTCAATCGGAACTGGCCCAGGAGGCGGCGAACCTCGTCGCGTCTGTCGGGGAGTAGGGGCCGGCCTGGTGAGCCTTCGCGAGGCAGACCGCCACGACGACTTCGCGAGGTTGCTCATCGGAAAGTCTCGACGCGTTCCTCTGAGCCGAAGAAGGAGGGCAAACTATGTCGCTCTACCTGTTACAGGCTGCCTACACCCCTGAAGCGTGGTCCGCTCTGGAAAAAGAGCCGGAGGACCGCATTGAAGCGATCCGCCCCTTCGTCGAGAGGCTTGGCGGCAAAGTCATCTGCGGCTATCTGTCCTTCGGTGAGTACGACATCCTCACCATCGTCGACATGCCGGACAACGTCTCGGCCGCCGCATTCTCGATGGCCTCGTCCGGGGGCGGATCGATCCGAGTCCGCCAGACGACGCCACTCCTAACCGTCGAGGAAGCCAAGCAGGCTATGAGGTTGGCGGGCGAAGCGGAGTATCCCCTGCCCTCGGCGCTCAAGCTGGCTCATGAGCTGGGCATCGAGTAGTCTGCCAGCGCCTCGCCCGCAGGGCTGCTAGAGCAACCTATGGCCGGCAAGTCCGGCTGCTTCTCGTTTGAAGCCGACGAACCAGGGCCATTCGTACCTGAATCCTTGATTCGGCCCGCTGGCAATCGGGCCGAATGGCAATTACTCCAGACCAACGCCAGCGGGACGATGATCTGGGCCCAAAGCGCCGGCTGTCGGCTGGGGCCCGGAAGGAGTCATTCATGGCGAAACTGGTTGGCGTCTTTGGCATGGTCCACACACCCTTCTGCTACATACCTCCGGGGCAGTGGGAACAAATCCGGCAGAGCAGAAACCTGAGGCCTGACGTCCCACACGACGGCGACGAGGCCGAGGGCAAGGCCCAGCGCATCCGGCACGCCTTCGACGACCTCCGCGAGAAGATCGACGAATCACGCCCAGACGTCTTCTTGATCTTCGGAGACGATCAGCGCGAATACCTGGACTTCGACAACTACCCGAGCTTTGCTATCTACGCGGGCGACGAGTTCACCGGCGCCCTGTCAGCTCACGACACCGCGCGCTACCTGCACCCGAACGAGGGCATCGAAGTGCCCCACCGCACAGTGAAGGGCCACCCTGAGCTGGCCGCGGCGCTCCTCACCGGCCTGCGTGACCGCGATTTCGACCCCGCATTCTGCCTCGAGACCGAGTCGACGCCGCAGGTGGGTCATGCCTTCATGAGGCCGCTAGAGTCCGTAACCGACTTCTCGATCCCCGCCGTACCGGTGATGATCAACTGCTATTTCGCGCCGCAAATGACGGCCGGGCGCTGCTACAAGCTCGGCACGGCGGTCCGCGAGATCGTCGAGTCGATGCCTTCAGATCTCCGGGTTGCGGTGATTGGCTCCGGCGGCCTCTGGCACACGCCCGGGGCGAAGGACGCCTACCTCGACGAGCAGTTCGACCGCGAAAGCCTGCGTTACCTCGAGACCGGCGACATCTTCGGCGCGGCCCGGTTCTTCGACGGCTACCAGACCCCCGCCGGCGACACCAGTCAGCCCGTCGGCGAGCGCAACCGCACGGCCACGGGCCTTCCGTCCTCGACGGGCCCTCAGGGTGGCACGCGGGAGTTCTGCAACTGGATAGCAGCGGCAGCAGTCGCCGACGCCAAGCCCTGGACGATCATCGACTACGTCCCGGTCTACTCCTCGCCCGTGGGCGCCGGCTTCGGATACTGCATCCCCTGAATCACGCAACATGCCCGCCTGAAGCATCAGCCTCAGGCGGGCATGTTTTGTCGACGCACAAGAGCAGGGCCGGCATTC
>DATDOP010000130.1:0-11601 GCA_035293185.1 Dehalococcoidia bacterium
GCCTACCCCACCAGGGAATCAGGCGGCATCGTCTGGGCGTACATGGGTCCGCCGGAGAAGCAGCCCGGTTTCCGCGACTTCGGCTCCGAGAGCGTGCCCAAGGACCAGTGGCAGGCATTCAAGGCGACGGCGCTGTGCAACTGGGTGCAGCGCAACGAGGGCCAGATCGATAGCTCACACATCTCCTGGCTGCACCAGTATTTCGGTGCACTTGATTACCCGGATGACGGCACGGACGTCGCCGGCGGCTACCCGTCCTTCGACATGTCGATCAAGATCTGGGCCTACGACCGCGCGCCGCGCCTGGAAGTGCAAAACGAATGGTTCGGCTACCGCTACGCGGCGATCCGCAGCACCCCGAACGGCAACACGCACGTGCGCGTCACGGCCTACGTCCCGCCTTACACCACGATGGTCGCGAACATCCCCTGGTCGTCCGGCGGGGTGCACTGCGTACCGGTGGACGACACGAAGTGTTTCTTCTTCTTCGGCGCGCGCAATCGGACCGAAGCGGATGTCATCGCGCAGCGGCTGGCGGGAGTCGAAGGCAAGCAGCTGTTCGATAACACACCCTATCGGCGGCCGCGAGACATGAGCCTCATGGAGAATCGCAACGGCCATCGCCGCTTTCTGCCGGAGAACGACTACTTGATCGACCGGGACCTGCAGAAGTCGACTCTCTACACCGGAATCACGGATTTCGGCAGCCAGGATCTGATGGCGACCGAGAGCATGGGCCCGATCTACGACCGCACGCACGAGCACCTGGGCACGACGGACAAGGCGATCATCCGTATGCGGCAGATCCTGATCAACGCGGCAAAGGACCTGGAGAACGGAATCGAGCCGCCGTTGCTCGACGCCAGCCTGCCTTACGACGAGATTCGTTCTGGAGAGAAGATACTGGCTCCCGGCGAGGACTGGCGCATTGTCGGCACCAACCAGGACCCGCTGATGCTCAAAGCGCTGGAGATGGCACGCCGGGACCGCGCCGAGGTTCCGACGCTCGGCGGCAGCTGAGCATCGCTTCTGTCCTAAGCGGCTATGACCGCGAGGTGGTCCTCGAGGATCCGCGTTATTGGTAGGGGCGCGCCGAGGTATGAGCCCTGGCCATTAAGGACACCGAGGTCTATCAGGATCTGAACGGTTTCTGCGTTCTGCACTGACTGAGCTACCGCGCCGATGCCCAGCCCCGTGGCCAGGTCGGAGATGGCCCTGACGAAGTGCCGGTCTTCCTGGTTTCGCGTGATGTTCTCCACGAAGTCGCCGTGGATTTTCAGGTAATCAGCCGGCACTTCCCTGAGGCGCGAGAGGCTGGAGAAGCCCGCGCCGAAATCATCCAGCGCCAGCAGGAAACCCAGGTCCTTCAAGCTCTTGAAAAAGGCGCGCGCTTTGGGCAGGTCGGAGATAAGCGCTGTCTCCGTCAGTTCAATGCTGACGCAGCCGGGGTCGAGGTTGAGGCGCGAGATCTCCCTCTTGATCAGGTCCAACAGGCCGGGGTTGCCGACCGCCATCGCCGAGAGGTTGAACGCAATCTTGGCGGTCCGCGGCGCTGTGGACAGCTGCTTGGCAATCGTCAGGCTTTGCTGGACGACCCAGGCGTCGATTTGATGAATCAGGCCCGATTGTTCGGCTGCCGGCAGGAACCTGCTGGGGGTCACCAGCCTTCCATTTGGCTCCTTCATGCGGATCAGGAGTTCATAGCAGCCGAGTCTGCCGGTGCTCAGCTCGTAGATCGGCTGCGCGTGCAGGACAAAGCTCTCATTCTCCAGGGCGTTGATGATCTTCTGTTTCCAGATCACGCGGCTCATGCTGCTCGTTTTGGAGCCGTGGCCCGCCCGGTAGAAGTGGAGTCCGTTGCGGCCTTCCTTCTTGACCCAGTACATCGCCATGTCGGCGTGTCCCAGGAGCTCGTCCACGGAAGAACCGTGGCTGGGGAAGAGGGCGCCTCCAATGCTGATCGTCGAAGAGAATGGCTGATCTGAGGAGACAGACTTCATCTCCCGAACTGATGCCAGCAGTCGCTGCGCAACCGCCTTGGCCTGGGCGTGGTCGGCGCCGCGGAGCAGGATCGCGAATTCGTCACCGCCCAGGCGGGCGAGAAGATCATTCTGGCGCAGGCCATCCAATAGGCACCGGGCAAGGCTGCGCAGGAGCTCGTCGCCGGCGGAGTGACCCAGGCTGTCGTTGATCGCCTTGAAGTCGTCGACGTCCATGAACAGGACCGCGCCGTTTTCTCCGCGGGAGATCGCTGAGTTAACTTCCTCCTGGAAGTAGCGCCGGCTTGGTACCCCGGTCAGACCATCGAGGTTCGCCTGGTCAAGCAGCGTCGATTCGAGGCGTTCTCGCTCGGTCACGTCCCGGAAGTTCCAAACCTGGCCGGCAATCGCCCCATCGATCACCTGTGACTTGGTGCGGACCTCGAAAACACGCCCGTCCAGCAGTTCGACCGTGGTGTTGGCGTCCTCGCCTGTGTAGAAGACCCTCCGCCCCAGCGCGGAAAACGCTTCGGGGTCGGAGGTTTGCGCCAGCATTTCGACGAGGAGCTCGCTGCCGGGTTCGCCGACGTAGGCCTTCGTATCCGATAGGCCCCACATCTCTCGGAATCTGTGGTTCAGCTGCCGGACCATCCTGTTCATGTCGACGACCAGGATGCCGTCAGTGGTCGACTCGACGGTCGCCGCGTAGAGCGTGAGCGCGTATTGCAGCTCCTCCTCGGTGGCCTTGCGGCGCGAAATATCAATGATCGTTGCTGCGGTGTAGACGCTCTTCTTGCTCCCCAGATTCAGGAAGTCTACGACCGCCACGCTCTCGAGTACCCATTTGACCGCTCCACTTTTGTTAAGCAGGCGGTACTCATAGGGGTGGGAAGCTGCCTCCGCGCGGTTCTGGCGGACGACCTCGCGGGCTTCGGCACACACGAGCTCGAGGGGGTCCATCTCCATGACCTCCGCGTCCTCATAACCGCAGATCCGCCTGAACTGCTCATTCACGAAGAAGGTTTTGCCGCGCCTGAACACGACCACGCCCGAGGGTGAGCTATCCACGAGACGTTTGAACAGCTCAATCGTGGTTTTTCGCGCCGAAGGCATGCCAATCCAGACGAATTTGCTGATCTTGCCGTCCGCGTCTCTGATGATCGAGATCGAAGTGTCCTCGTCGTAGGCCTGTCCAGTCTTCGTGTGATTGGTGAAAGTGGACCGGCGCGAGGTCCCGGCGCGCAGTGACTGCCAGATGTCCTCGTAGGTGTCTTCCGGGATCGTATCGCTGGAAAGGATGCGGGGCGTTTGCCCGGCGACCTCATCTCTCGTGTAGCCGGACACGCGCTCGAATGCGGCGTTGGCGTACTCGATTTTGCCGTCGCAATCGGTGATGAGCACGCTGTAATCGAGCTGGTTGAACAGCTCGGTGTAGTCCGATGTCGAGGAGGGTGGCTCGTCGATGGTGTGACAGCCTCCTATAGCTAGTATCGACTGGATTCATGGAGCGCATAGCGGAGGCGTCTGCCGTCGGGTCCGGTCTTGCTAAATTCAACCAGCGACGCGGCGCTTCGGACTATGCCGCCGCCGTGAACGCTGGGACCGGGAACACGAAGGGAGGCTTGGTTTGCGGACCGGCCTCCAGGTACGTTGTCGCTATCCGGAATTGCCCAGTCAGAGCGCCAGTATCAAGGCGCCCGCCGAAGCGATGGAGGCTGCGGAGATGAGCACAAGATGGCGGATTACCGCCCGCAGGTCCTCCATGCCGCCGGCGGACGCCCTGACCCTGCGAGGTCGTCGAATGTCCTGCCGTGCCCGGTAGACGAGGCCGTCACGAAGCTCCCTGAGCGTCTGGTAACGCCGGCCGCGCAGCATCGCCGGCAGTCGATCGAGCGCATGACGCGTCGCACGCTCGGTTTCACGGCGATCGCGCGTGACTAGAAAGACGTGGTGGTAGACCTCATAGAAGGCGTTATCGAAGACGTAGGCCAGGGCCTCTGCGTCACCGGTACGGGCGCGGCTCATCACGTCGAACAGCGCATCGTCGTGGGTGATCCCCTCGTGGAGCGTGACTGGTGCGAGTGCCGCTGTCGTCATGGCTGTCCCCTTCTCGTGTTGTAGCTGACACAACGAGTATCGCCGCGCCTCGCCAGAGTCACACGCGGCGTTGGAGGGAAACGGCGTACGTACCTTGGATGGACGCTGGACTCCGTCTAAGGGCGGAGCGGCCGGGAGCGCAGGAATCGCCCCAACCAGGCGCCGGCAGGATTGTGCCAGGCCCCATCGTCAGTGGCAGCCCTCGCTGCGTGAATCGCCACGGCGACAACCACGGCCAGCAGGATGACCTCGAAGAAGGCGCTGTTCTGGATGCCGATGAATTGACGCCGGTAGAGGAGCGAATCGACCTTGTGGTAAGAAACGCCTCTCGCCAGCACATAGCAGGCCAGCGCCGTGACTGACACCAGGCCAGGTAGCAGACGGATGAGCATCTGCTCACGCATGGCGATTACGAAGCCAAGGATCCAAAGTCCACCGGACCAGAGGATTGCGATGATAATCGCGAGCTGGTAGCCGCGCCGGACATCGTAAAAGCCCCCCTCGTCGGCGATGTCGCGGCCCGCTTCCTGGACAACATGCTCAACGCCGCTGACCTTGAGCAGACCGAAAGAGAGCATGAGGCAGCAAGCGCCGGCCCAGTACAGCCAACCGTTGGCGTAAGACCTATCTCTGCTCCAGCGGATCGAAACGAGGGCGCAGAGACCTGAGGCAACCAGGTAGCACAGGCTGCGGAACGTCTGGCTTTCAATGAGGTCACTCATGATTGGAGCAGCGAATGGAGCGGGGGACGAGACTCGAACTCGCGACAGCCTGCTTGGAAGGCAGGAGCTCTACCACTGAGCTACCCCCGCATGCAATAACTTCTCGATTATAGCGCCGTCACATCTGGTGCCATCGTGGTGGCCGTGCGAGTATCTTTGCTGCATCCCATGTAAGGAGCGGCGCCCTGATGCAAGAACTGAAGATCTGGATGAACGGCAAGCTGGTCCCGCAGGCGGAGGCCGTGCTGCCGGTGAACAGCGCGGCCGTCTTCTATGCCACCAACGTCTTCGAGGGCCTGCGAGCGTACTGGAACGCAGAGGACGAGGATCTGTATTGCTTCCGGCTGGAAGAGCACTTCACCCGCTTCCGCGAGTCGATGAAGATGATGCGCTTCGAGATTCCCTACAGCGACGCCGGTCTGCACGAGGCGGTGCGCGCGGTCCTCGCGGGCAACGAGATTCGCGAAGACGTCCACATGCACATGGTCGCTTATGTCACCGGCAGCGGCCTGGACGCCACGACGCCGACCGGTCTGTACATCAACCCGCGCCGCCGTCCGCGCATCGAGGAGGGGTCCGGCATTCATTGCTGCGTCAGCTCCTGGGCGCGCACGTCCGATAACGCCATACCGATTCGCCTGAAGTCGGGCTCGAACTACCAGAACGGGCGCCTGGCGACACTGCAAGCGAATGCCGACGGGTATGACCAGCCGATCCTGCTGAACAAAGACGGCCACGTCGCCGAGGGCACGGGCGCGACCTTCTTCATGGTGCGCAAGGGGCGCCTGGTGACGCCACCGGTGACCGCCGACATCCTCGAGAGCATCACGCGCACGACCTTGATCGAGTCGATCTGCCCCGAGCTGTTCGGCATGGGCGTCGTCGAACGCGAGATCGACCGCACGGAGCTTTACGTGGCGGACGAGGCGTTCTTCTGCGGCAGCGGCTACGAGATCACACCCATCGTCTCGATCGATCGTTTCCCGCTCGGCGATGGCCAGGTAGGCCCGATCACGCGCCGGCTGTCACTCGCCTACCTCGACATCGTGCGCGGCGTAGACAAGCGCTACCCTGAGTGGCGGACGCCGGTTTACAGCGCGGTGAAGGTCTAGAAAAGCCCTGATCGCCCAGCGGCCGGTGAGCCGCGCTAGATGGAGTGCACGATGAGCGAACGCCCCGACATGAACACGGTTAACACACGGATCATCGAGGAGTTCCGCGCCAATGGCGGCGAAGTTGAGATGTTCAAGGGCATACCGATCCTGCTGCTGCACCACACGGGCGCCAAGTCTAACAAAGGTTATGTAAACCCTCTCGCCTACCTTCCGGACGGCGACAGCATGGTCGTCTTCGCTTCGATGGGTGGCGCGCCGAAAAGCCCGGACTGGTACCACAACCTGGTGGCCCACCCGGACGTGCAGGTCGAAATCGGTGGCGGTCAGCCGTTCGCGGCCCGGGCACGGGTCGCCGAGGGGGCGGAGCACGATCGCCTGTACGCGGAACAGGTCAAGCGCGTGCCGGTGTTCGGCGAGTATCAGCAGAAGACGACACGCGTAATCCCGGTCGTCGTGATCGAGCGCTCTTGACCTATTCCAGGCTCGCGAGCAGCAGAGAGACGATGCCCACGGCGTAAGCGGGCGCTACCGTTTCCACGAAACGCTTGAAGTCAACCGCCGCGTCGCTATCGGCGTTGTCGGAAATCACGCGCACGATCACGAACGGCAGGCCGTTCAAATGACAGACCTGAGCGATGGCGCCGCCCTCCATTTCGACGCAGAGTGCCCCGGGGAGCGCGCCGGTCAGCTCTGAACGCCTGTCGTCTCTGACGAACTGATCGCCCGTGACGATGAGCCCTCGGTGGACGCGCGGGTTCGTGATGCCCAGCGCCTTCGCGGCGTCGATCGTGCCGAAGACGCGACCTATGAAGTCGCCCGCCGCGGCCTCAGCGAGCTGCACCAGTACGGCATCGGCTGCGAATTGCGTGATGCCCAGGCCCGGGACCTCGAAGCGCGGGTAGATTGGCGATGCATCGAGGTCGTGCTGGACGAAGCGCTCGCCGACCACCACGTCGCCGACCTTGAGACCGGCAGCCAGACCGCCCGCGAGGCCACAGACGACCAGGCAATCGATGGCGAACTCGTCGATGAGTCGCTGGACCCCGGCAGCCGCGGAGACTTTGCCCATCCCGCAGCGCGCGACGACACAATCGCGGCCGGCCAGGCCGCCGAGCCAGTAGTCGAAGCCGGCGCTGCGCCCCTGTTGTTCAACCCGCATCGTCTGAACGAGACCCCGGACCTCCGGTTCCATAGCGCCGAGGATGCCTACGCGGTGGTGTTCGCTCATGTCGGTTGCTAGCTTAGCGCGGAGCTACGCGCCGGGATTCGGGGCGTTCCTGAACCTCTCCTGACACAATGCTGTCAGGAGAGTGGAAACGCACCTTCGGGCTACTGACATGACGCTGTCAGCAGGCCGTCAGTAGACTCATCGCAGGAGGTCAAGGGAGGTTCCAGAGATGAAGTCTGCAGTGTTCTCGTCAGGCGTCCGGCAACCCCCGCACGCGGGCGTTTTGCTGAGCAATGAAGGTGTTGGATTTGCGCACGAAATCGAGAATGACCGCGAGCTCGTGTTCTGAAAAGGAGGACCAGAGCTGGCTGAGTCCTTCCGCCAGCGGTTCGTAGAGGGCGCCGAGAGCGTCGAGGTTGTCCCAGATGGGCTCGATGATCACCCGGCGCCTGTCGGACTCGTCCGGGCGCCGGCGGACGTAGCCGGCGCGCTCCAGGCGATCGATCAGGCGCGTGGTGGCGCCGCTGCTCAGGCCCGTCTGCTCCGACAGCTCCCCCGCGGTCAGGGGACCGAGCATGTTGAGCAGGTCCATCGTCTCGATATCGGTGGAATGCATGCCGATTCGCTCGCCGACGGCCTGGCTGAACAAGGCGTCGTACGAGCTCATGAGGCGCATCTCACGCATCACCGCTTCGACGAGCTGCTGTCTGTCCTCGGGGGTTGACACTGGCTTGGCCACCTCCCTACTGTATCTGCATAGTGCAGATAATGCACAGTGCAGGTACTTCGTTGAGATTCTAGCAAAATCGCGGCCGGTGTGCCGCGACGCGCTAGACGTTCAAGGCGCTTTCTGCGCACCCTGTTAGGGTCCATTGAGAGGAGTTCTTCGTGAGAAACCTTGCCAACTTCTGCTACACGCGTCGCTGGCTCGTGCTCGGAGGCTGGATCGCCATCCTGATCGGTCTCTTCATCCTGTCCGCAGCCTTCGCCGGCGAATACAAGACCGAATTCAAGCTGCCCGGCTCCGAGAGTCAGGCCGCCGTTGATCTTCTGAAAGACAAGGGTGTCAGCGAGCGCACCGGCTTTGCCGGCCAGGTCGTATTCAAGGCCGATCAAGGCGTCAGCAACGCCGCCGTGCGCCAAACGCTGGAGAAGTTCTTCGCCGACATCGAAAACGGCGTCGAGGGCCTCCAGGTAGCCAGTCCTTACGACCCGGACAATTCCTATCAGGTGTCAGAGGATGGCAAGGTCGCTTACGCAGAGCTCAACTTCTCTGACCGCAACAACGAGGCGTACATCGAAGACGCGGACGTGATTAAGGAACTGCACACCGAGGTCGAAGCGCAGGCGCCAGAGGGTCTGCGGATCGAGCTGGGCGGCGACCTGTTCGCATCTCAGCCAGAGTTCTCCAGCGAGATGTTCGGCCTCCTCGCTGCCATCGTCATTCTGCTGCTGGTGTTTGGCTCCGTCCTCGCGATGGGACTCCCAATCATCACAGCGCTGTTTGGCATCGGCTGTGGCGCAGCAATCATCGGATTGGTGACTCGCGTCCTGGCCGTACCCGACTTCACGACGCAGGTGGCGGCGATGATCGGCATCGGCGTCGGTATCGACTACGCGTTGCTCATCGTGACCAGATACCGCGCAGGCTTGCACGACGGCCTGGAGCCGAAAGACGCCGTCATCCTGTCAGTGGACACCTCCGGCCGCGCCGTCCTCTTCGCCGGAATAACTGTCGTCATTTCTCTGCTGGGCATGTTCTTCCTCAACTTGGACTTCATGCGCAGCATGGCGGTCGGCGCCGTGCTCGCGGTGCTCATGACGATGCTCGCGGCGATCACCCTCCTCCCCGCCATGCTGGGCTTCGTCGGACGCCATATCGATAGCCTGCGCGTGCCGTTTCTGCACAAACCCACGGAGGCCGGCAGCGCGGAAGGCAACCGCAACTCCTTCTGGTACCGCTGGAGCCGAGTCATCCAGGCTCGACCCTGGCCTGCGCTGGTTGTGAGCGTCGCCTTCCTGCTGGTCCTCGCGTTCCCCGTATTTTCGATTCGCCTGGGATTCGCGGACGCGGGCAACCGCCTGGAGACCGATACCACCCGCAGGGCGTATGACCTGCTCTCTCAGGGATTCGGCGTCGGCTTCAACGGTCCCGCCCTGGTAGTCGTCGAGACCCCGAACGGCACGTCTGACAGCGCGAAGGTCGCGCAGCTCAAGGCGGCCCTCGAAGGCACCGAGGGTGTCGACTCCGTCAGCGGTCCCATTCCAGTCGCCGACGGTCAGCTGCAGTTGTTCAACGTCTACCCGACGACGTCGCCACAGGACGAAGAGACGATGGAGCTGGTGCACCGCCTGCGCAAGGAGACGATCGCCACCGTTGCTTCCAGCAGCGCTATCCCGGCGCTGACTACGGGCGGGCCTGCTTTCGTGGTCGACTTCTCCGACTACATGGCTGAAAAGCTGCCGATCTTCTTCGCCGCAGTACTGATTCTCTCCTTCTTGCTCCTGCTGATGGTCTTCCACAGCATCGTTGTGCCTCTGAAGGCCGTGATCGTGAACATGCTCTCCATCGGCGCGTCCTTCGGCGCGATGGTGGCCGTGTTCCAGTGGGGCGTCGCAGGCAGCCTGATCGGTGTCGGCAAAGAGGGCCCCATCGAAGCCTGGGCACCGATGATGCTGTTCGCCATCGTCTTCGGCCTCTCCATGGACTATGAGGTTTTCCTGCTCACACGCGTGCGTGAGGAGTACGACCGCAACGGTGGCGACAACGGTCGTGCGGTGGCGGATGGCCTCGCGGCCACCGGGCGCGTAATCTCCGCCGCCGCGCTGATCATGGTCTGCGTCTTCGGCAGCTTCATGCTCGGTGACGAGCGCGCGCTCAAGCTGCTCGGCTTCGGGCTCGCGTTCGCTGTGCTCATCGATGCGACGATCGTACGTCTGGTACTGGTACCGTCGGCGATGGAGCTGATGGGCCGCGCCAACTGGTGGGCACCGAAGTGGCTGATCCGGCGTTTGCCGACGATTCGCGTGGACACGGTAGAAGTGCCGGCCGGCGGTGGCGGTTCGTAGGCAAACCGTGGAACCCAGTTTGCGAGAGGAGTCGAGAGGCTCCTCTCTTGCTTTGCCTAGTTTACGTTGAAGGTACCCACCATATCGGCGTGGACGCTGCACTGGAACGTGTAGCTGCCGGGCGGGCCGCTATTGAAGCTGATGCTGGCCTGGCAGGGGCCGGCGCACGTCTCCGTATGCGGGAGGAAGGGGATGCTGACGCCGAAGTCGTGGGTGACGAGGATGTCGTTGTTGGTGAAGTTGACCGTGACGTTGGAGTTGCGCGGGACGCTGATCGAAGTGCGGTCGAAGGCGAGGTTGAGGGCGCTTACGGCGATTGTGACGGGGCCGGACGGAGCCGGCTGGGCCGTCGGTTGGGGCGCTGGAGGCTGCGTGGACGCCGCGGCCGGGGTGGCGGTGGGTAATGCGGGGGAAGTAGGGGCGATTGTGGGAGACGCGGCGGCTGTCGCCGGGGCGGGGGTGGCGGATGGCGGCGTCGCGGCTGTGGTTACGGTGCCGGCGCCGGGCGTGGCGGTCTCGCTGCCCTCGTCGCCGCTGCAGGCGAGGCTCAATGCCGCGACGGCGAGGGCAGCGAGCAGCAGGACGGTTCGGGTCATCAGCGAGAGGGAAGAAAGGGAACAGCCGGAACAGGGGGGACACTTCGAAAACGGCGTTGACGCGTTATGAAATGTCCCTTCTGTCCCGCTGGTCCCCTTTGTTCCGGCTCCGGCCTAGGCGCGGCGGCGGGCCAGCACGAGGCTGCCGGCGCCCGTGGCGAGCACGAGGCCCGCAAGCGCGAGCATCGAGCCGCCGGTCGTTGAGGTGGCGAGACCGGCGTCACCTGTGGCGGGCGGCGTGATCGCCGGGGGCGTAGCGCCGGGGATGATGATCTGGCCGCGGGCGAAACCGCCGGGGTTGGCCGTGGAGTGGACGTTGAGGTAGAAGCGGCCGGCCAGGAGGTCGGCGATGTCATCCGGGGTCAGGTTTATCGAGCCGGCGACCTGGCTGAAGCCGACCGTCGAGAGCGGGTAGACGATGGGGCCGTTGACGCCGGTGGCGCCGCGGTGAATGTGGGCGGCGGTGACCAGGCCGGAGGAGAGGCCGTTGACAGTGACGGCGTAGGTCAGGACCCGGGCGGAGTCGTCGAAGGTGAAGCGGCCGATGGCGTAGCCTTCGCCGCTGACGGGCGGGTTTTCCTGGGCGCCGACGGCGGTGACGTCGATGGTGACGACGCGGGCGTGGGCGACAGGGGTGTCGCCCGGCCGCAGGGCTGAGCTTGCGACGAGGATGCCCAGTACGGCTGCTGCTGCGAGTATGGCTTTCATGGTGATGCGTTCCCTCTAGCTAATCCCGGGTCGCCGGGGTGACGGTGGTGCTATGTCGGTGGGGTCAGGAGAGTGGGGCTACATGTTGTTATACGTAGGCGGGATGGCCTACAGATGCGGGCCTGGGTTGCAAGTGCGTTGCGAGTT
>DATDOP010000131.1:0-18581 GCA_035293185.1 Dehalococcoidia bacterium
ACTCTGCCGCCAGCCTCGCAGGTGTATCGGTTGACCCACAGCTTCCCGATCTGCTGACCGCCCTCCTCGTGGAGATAGCCGATACAGAGGCTGTCTTGAGGCGCCAGCGGTTCGACTCCAGCGCCCGCATCGACGAAACAGTCTCTGCGGCAATCGAAGACGGCCACCTGAGACAAGTCCACGGTTACCAGGGTTCTAGTGGATAGCAGTTCGACGTCCAGGAGATCACCCTTGCGTTGCACTGGTCGCACCAGGCTCCAGTCCGGGGCTGTCCTTGGCGGCGCCTGGAGCTCGAAGACCACCTGGTAGCTGAACCCCACGCCGTCCACCTGCCAGGCGTAGCATCCCGGACTTTTGACGCCGGTCAATGACGGAAACTCGCGCACTTCGTCCGGACTGCCATAGCCAGGACCCCATGCCCACGTCTCGCCTGCTGGGATGCGCAGGCTGTCCGCCGTATCTGAGCCTCTCTTGAACTTGATCTCGTTCGGTCCGCCAAGTTGGGCGCCGCGGATCAATGCCGCACCTTCGTAATCGCGGGTCGCGATCCACAGCGTCTTCAAGTAGTACCAGCCGCCGTCATCTTTGGCCGTCGGCTGGTGCTGCAAAACCGGTGCAAAGACGGGTGATAAAGGCCCCTGACCAAGCACGTGGCCATCTCCTTGAGGCCGCCGCCCGGAGACAGGGCACGCTCCGCCTTCGGATAGGGGAGGCATGACCAGCGGCCGCGTCTCGAGCGCGTGCCACTGCAGTTCGTTGGGCTGGACCGTCGGCGTTGGCGCAACGTTGATTCCAGTTCCCACGTCTCCCGCCACGATGCCGATATCTGCCCTGGTACGCTCACGGACCTGCCAGCCGGCAGCCAGCGCAAGACCAACCCGCTGACGGTCCCTGCAATCATCAGGCGCCGCCAAAGTCCTCGCGGCCACGTCAGGCCAAGCCAGCTTTGCTCCCTCCGCCCCCGCCACCAGCGCGCCAGCGTCTGCCGGTCCCCACACCCCGTTTGCGCCAGCAGCTCGCCGACGTGCCACTTCGCCCCGTCGACTGTGATCCCCAGCCGTTCCGCTATCTCAGCGTTGGTCTTGCCCTCAACCAGCGCATCCAACACCTCGCGCTGGCGTTGCGTCGGTTGCCAGCCGCCGCGGGGCCGGTGATAACCTTCATTTCCCGCCAACGCTCATCTCCCCGGCAGTAATACCTCGACCCCGCTGCCGACCGAGTCCGTCAGCAGCCGCAGGCTACCGCTCTTCAGGTCCAGCACGTCTACTCGGCCCTCGCGCAGGACAAACACGGACTCGCCCTGCGGCAAATAGGTCAGCGCCTCCGGCACGCGCCCGTACCCCTCGATCTCCATCGTCCGTAAGTCGAAGACCGCGAAACCATACTTCCGGTCGTCTGCCCCGGGATCGGAGTCGTCGAACACAATGAACAGCCGGTCGCCCGTAAGGTCTCTCGCGCCAACGTGAAAGACACGCGGCGAGTATCCAAGATCGGTGGGCAGGACCACTCCCGTCACACGCTTGCCATCCGGAGATTCCTTGACGACCGCTCCGCTTTCGGCGATCAGCGCCACGTCGCCCGTCGATGTGACGTGGGATACCTGTAAACGGGAGCCGGGCATGTCGACGCTTCGAGGTATCTCGCCGGGCTGAATGATCAGCGACCAGCCGCCGGTCACAGGATATTGACCTCGGCAGGTCGCGATTACTCCACTCTCGCCGGCAGGACTCAAGATCGGCACGCCACAACCGCGACGTAGCTCGAAGAACGCCGGGGCAAAAGTCTCGTCTTCCATGTCTATCGTGACGACTGTGTGGACGTCGCAGACCGCGGCGTCTCCTCCGGCGCCGCATTCGGGCGCCGTCGTGCGGGCACCGTAGTAGAGGTACCGCTCGTCGTTGGAAAGCACCATCGGCTGGCAGTACGTGGTGCAGTTGACCCGGTTAGGCACCTCAATGATCCGTTTCGGCTTGAGGCCGTAGTCGCGCAGGTCATAGACCTGGAGGACCTTGTTGAAGCCCTCTCCCTCTGCTTCCGGCTTCAACCCGGAGGAGACCAGGACCTCCTGCGCGTCTTTGCGCACCAGCACCATCGGCCTGTAACCGGCATCGACTGAGCCAACCAGCTTCCCGGATTGAATGTCACGAAGGTCGACGCGCGACCTTCCATTGCCCGTCTCGACGGCGAGCTCCACGACGAAGTCCTGGAATAGTGGCTCCGACGTGCCGATTGGGCCACCGGAGAGGAAGCCTTCGTCTAGACCTGCATTCTCCAGAGAAACGTCCACATCGCCGCCACCGCCCCGCCCCCAGGCCAGCCAGCCCATCAATGCGACGGACACAATTACTGCCAGACCGGCCGGAAGCAGGACACGCGGCGGTCGCATTAGCGTGAGCAGAAGTGCCGGCGGCCTGCTCACCCGTCGCTCTTCGCGCCACCAGCGCCCCAGCGCCTGCCGGTCTGCCAACCCCGTCTGCGACAGCAGCTCGCCGACGTGCCACTTCGCCCCGTCGACCGTGATCCCCAGCCGGTCCGCTATCTCAGCGTTGGTCTTGCCCTCAACCAGCGCATCCAACACCTCGCGCTGGCGTTGCGTCGGTTGCCAGTCGACGCGGAGCCGGTGATAGCCCTCGTTATGACGCATAGGACCATTATCACGGCCCCGGAAACGCTGTCACTACCCGCCGTCTCGCCGTCGTAGCTGCATGCCTTTAGGCTTGCCAGTCCCAACATAGCTGCGGGGTCTCAGTCCACCGCTGAATAGTAGGTTCGCAGCATGCTGCGAACGTACTATTCAGACCTCTGGCCGCGACAGAGGCGGGCCATTCCAGCCATCCAGCTCTCAACAACGCGGCTCGCACGGACAGCGGAAACGCAGCTTTACCTGCCCCGTGTACAGCTTCCCGCTGCTTGCCCGTCCCCGCGCGTCTCTTTCGTGTTCCCTGTTCCTACGCCCCTACCACAGCTCCTTCGACGCGAGCGCCGCCCCCTCCACCAGCGACCGCAGCTTCTCCCACGCCACCGTCGGGTGCACGTCCTGGCGCGTCCGCGCCGTCGCCGCGAAGCCGCAGTCGGCGCCCGCGATCATGTTCTCGCGCCCCACAATCTTCGCGTACCGCACGATGCGCTCTGCAACCAGCTCCGGGTGCTCGATCAAGTTCGTCGTGTGGGAGATCACGCCGGGGATCAGCACCTTGCCCGCCGGCAGCTTGACGGCCTCCCACACGTGGTACTCGTGGTCGTGCCGCGGGTTCGCCGTCTCAAACGAATAGGCGCCGGCGTTGATCTTCAGCATGATGTCGACCAGGTCCTTCAGCGGCATATCGTTCAGCCGCGGCCCCATGTCGATGCTGTAGCACGTGTGGAAGCGCACCATCTCCGGCGCGATGCCCTTCAGCGAGTAGTTCACCAGCTCGGCGCGCTGTTCCATCCAGCGGCGCGTTTGCTCCAGGCTCCAGTCCGGCGCTGAGTTGTACTGGGTCGAAAAGCGCGGGTCGTCCACCTGCAACACCAGCCCCGCCTCCACGATCGCCCGGTACTCTTCGCGCATTGCGTCGGCGATGGCCTGCAGGAACTCTTCGTTCGTCTTGTAGTACTCGTTGCTTCGCCCGGCCTCGATGTTGTTCACCGAAATCGACGGCATGAAGGCCTGGGCGACGCTCAAGCCCTGCAGCGCCGATTTCAGGTTCGCGATGTCCGTCTGCAGCGCCGCCTGCCCGCGATACGTAATCGGCCCGGTGCAGACGATGGTCACCGCCGGCGTCAGCGGTACGCCCTGCACCTGCTGCTGCTCGCTGTAGTACTCCGGGAACTGCAGCCGCTCCCGCGTACCGGCCCAGGAGCCCGGCGCCTCGCCGCCCGGCCGCGTCTCGAAGCCCGTCAGCCGGTCCGTCACGTAGGCCTGAAAGCTCGGCTTGCTCTGCTCACCGTCCGTCACCACGTCGATGCCGATCTCCGCCTGGCGCCGTACCACGTCCGTAACCGCCGCCTTCGCGCGCGCAGCGAAGGCCGCCTCGTCGACCTGTTCGCCCCCCGCGCGTGACCTCAGCATCTCCAGGAGGTCCTGGGGCCGCGCCAGGCTGCCGGCGTGGGTTGTGATAATACGGTCAGTGCTCTGCTTCACGGTTGTACCTCCAGGCTCACGGCGGGGGCATGCGGATATTACGCCCACGTCGGCAGGCCTGCCCATACGTTAGCCGGCGTTCCGGACCTTGCTGGAGGTTCTTCAGACCTGCGGCGTCTCCCGCTGGCGCAGTACCTCGTACAACACCAGCGCCGTCGCCACCGACAGGTTCAGCGACTCCACGTACCCGGCCATCGGGATGCGCACCAGCTCATCGCACTGCGCGATCTGCTCCTTCGAGATGCCCACGCGCTCGTTGCCGCCCAGGATCACCACCGGCTTCGTCGCGTAATCGACCTCCCGGTAATCCTTCGTCCCGTCGGGCGACGTGCCCACGACCGTGCACTCGCTGCGCGGCAGCCAGCGCCCCAGCTCCTCCGGCGTCGAGCGCACGATGCGCTGGCTGAACAGCGCCCCTAGCGAGCCGCGCACCGCGACCGGGTGGTACGGGTCTGTCGAGCGTCCGGTGAGGATCACGCCGTCCCCGCCGATCGCGTCGCAGGTGCGGATCAGCGTGCCCAGGTTGCCCGGGTGCTGAATGTCGTGCAGCGCCAGCCAGCAGCGCCGCGTCTCGCTCACGGAGCTCAGCGTCTCCCAGCGCTGCGCGATCACCGCCCCCACCGACTGGGCCTCTTCGCGGTAAGACAGCACGTCGAACAGCTCCGGCGTCACCTCCAGCAGCGGCACCTTCAGCTCCTCCAGCGCATCGATCAGCTCCGCTTCGGAGCGCGTCAGCCGGTCCGGCGCCAGCACCACCAGCTCGAACGCCGCTCCGGTCTGCAGCGCCGCGCGCAGCAAGCGCTCGCCCTCCGCGAAGAACGCGCCGGTCTGGTCACGCTCTTTCTTCTCGCGCAGCGCCCGGATCGCCTTCACGCGCTCGTTCTGCCGCGAAGAGATCAGCATCAGTAGTGAGGATTTCGGCAACGATGCCGCGGTACGGCTTTGTAACTCGTTCCCTGGCCCTTGAGCCAGAGGTGGTCGTCCAGGCGCGCCGCGGTGATCTCCCGGCCCTGACCTCGGCACACGTCTACGATTCTCTCTACAGCGTGCACCGCGACGGCGCGGATTTCGACCTCCTCTTCGGAGCCGTGGGCCAGGAGTTCTTCGCGGTTGATGCGCTCAATCAGCTCCTCGTCGTACTCCAGCACACCATCCAACCGCAGCACGTGCGGCACGAGGTTGTCGGGAAAGATCGTCAGCCGGGCCAGGTCATCGAAGCGTCCTGGCCCCTGCCCACCGAACGCCGCCGACAGGTCGGCGCTGGCGATTTGCGCGCGCTTGAGCAGCGGCACGTCGGAGCCCCTGTACCGGGCGATGTCACGGTACAGCGGCATCGCCAGCAATAGCTCAATCAGGCGCTCCGCCGAGTGGCCGGCCGCCTCCACGACGCCTGAGAAGCTGCCGTCGAAGCGCTCTAGCAGGTACCGTCCCAGGTCGTTCCAACCCTGCGCGAACAAATCCATCAGTTCGTCGACAGGTGGCTCGATCACCTGGCCGAAAAGCGCTGCGCAATCGCCGGCCGTAATCCCCGCCAGCTCGTCCGCCGTCATCGCGCCTTTCTCTTCGAATCGTTGCCGCAGCCGGGTCATCAGCGTGATCGACCCGGAGCTCCCGGGCAGCTTGCGCAGGTGTGGGTTCCAGCCTGAAGAGAAGTTCACAGACGTGAACGTCAGCACGAACGCCGATGTCTCCTCCGGCGTCCCGGCGTAGTAGTACTTGCTGGCCACGCCCTCCATCGCCGCCTGTCCGGGCAAAGACCCGGCGTACGCCTCCAGGCGTGCGTCATCTATCCGCACCCAGCGTGCCTGGTCAGCAACTCGGGCGCAGGCCACCCTGACCTCGTCGAGTATCGAAGCCACTCTCGAAGGCTCCGCGGACGTGTCGCTAACCCCCGTACTTGAACCCCGTCTCCGCCAGCGTCAGCGGCTCACCTTCGCGCTGCACCCCCGCCTCGATCACCTCTCCCACGAAGATCGTGTGGTCGCCCAGCGCCACCGTCTCGCGCAGGCGGCACTCGAAGTACGCCAGCGCGTCTTTGAGCACCGGCAGGCCGTTGGGGCTGAGCGTGAACTCGGCGTCGCCGAGCTTGTTGCCGTTGGGCTCCACGTGCTTGAAGAACGCGCTGGCCAGCGGCACCTGTCCCGCCTCCAGCACGTTGATGTTGAACAGCCCGCTGCTCTGGATCATCGCCGTCGAGGGCGCGTCTGCCTTGGCGCCGAGCACCACCAGCGGCGGCGCGAACGACGCCTGCGTCAGCCAGTTCACGGCGGCGCCGGTCATCGTCTTGTCGTCCTTCACCGTCATCACGAAAAGGCCGTACGGGATCATGCGCAGCGCCGTCTTTTTCGCGGCTTCGTCCATCTTCGATTCTCCTTCTTCAGACTGTCTTCTCAGAGTTCGCGGTGAAGAGGCCGTACGTGCCTCGAGGGTCGCGGGGCTTCCTAGCCCTTCAGCGCGGTCTGGGGCAGGGCCCCCATCCCAATATCCAGCCTATACTAGCCCTGCATGCCCGCTACTGCTAACACCACCCGCGTGACCAACCGCGGCATGGCCGCCGCCCTGCTCAACTACGAGCTGCAGCGCCTGGGCCGCGGTGGCCTGCCCCACGTCCTCTGCTTCTCCGATGCCGCCTGGCGCGACGCCATGGCTGCTGTCGGCTGTCCGGCCTACATCGCCCGGCTGGCCTCGCCCACGGCGCGACGCGGCACCCGCGGCAAGCTGGGCATGGCGACGATTTGCCACGCGCGCCACGGACACGCCGGCGTCGTCTACATCCGCACCCACGGCCGCGCCTGGCCGGACATCGCCGACACGGTGCGCCACGAGGCCCTGCACCTCGCCCGCCCCAGCTACAGCCACCGCCAGGTCGATGCGGCGATGGGCCACAAACCCCGGCCCGTCAGACTCCGGCGCCGTCGTTAACATGCACCGGGATGCTCAGCCTCAGCACCTCATGCGCCCCTTCAGCGGGGGTTTTGGGGGTGTCCCCCATGTCCAACACTAAGACGCGGCGATGGGCCACAAACCCCGACCCCTCAGACGCCGCCGCCGTCGTTAACATGCATCGCCACGCACGGCTTCAACTCCTCATGCGCCCCTTTAGCGGGGGCTTGGGGGTGTCCCCCATGTTCGACACAAAGACATCGCGCTGGGTCACAAACCCCGGCCCGTCAGACGCCGGCGCCGTCGTTAACATGCACCGGGATGCTCAGCCTCAGCGCCTCATGCGCCCCTTTAGCGGGGGCTTGGGTGTGTCCCCCCATGTTCAACACAAAGACATCGGTCTTTCAACACAACGCTTGACATGTGACTGATTAGTCACCTAATATCCGCTGCCGAAAGGGGTGCTCGTCATGACAACAGTCGTCCTCGTGGTCGGTACTCGCAAAGGTCTCTTTCTCCTGCGCAGCGACACGCAACGCGACTCCTGGCAGGTCGCCGGACCGCTGCTCAACGGCATCGAGATCCATCACGCGACGATCGACAGCCGTTCCGGCGCGCTTTACGCCACCGCCAACAACCCCTGGTTCGGCAACACCGTCGCCTATTCGCAAGACCTCGGCAAGACCTGGCGCGAAGGCCTGCACGCCCCCAAGTTCCCCGAGGACGCCGGACGCAGCGTCGAGCGCCTCTGGCGCGTCCAGCCGGGACGGCCCTCGCAGCCCGGCGTGCTCTTCTGCGGCGTCGATCCGGGCTGCCTCTTCCGCTCCGAGGATGGCGGCGAGACCTGGCTCGAAGAAGCGGCGCTCAACAACCACTCGACGCGCAACGGCTGGGGCCCCGGCGCCGGCGGCCTCATCGTCCACTCCATCGTCCTCGACCCCACTGATCGCGAGCGCATGTGGGTCGCGATCTCCGCGGCCGGCGTCTTCCGCACGCAGGACGGCGGCGCCTCCTGGCAGCCGATGAACTCCAGCCTCAAGAACGTCCTCGCCAAGTACGACGCCAACGCCCAGCTCTACCCGGAGGTCGGCCAGTGCGTCCATCACCTCGTCCACGCCGGCGGCGATAACGACCGCCTCTACGCGCAGACGCACTACGGCACCTACCGCAGCGATGACGGCGCTTCTACCTGGACCGAGATCACCGAGGGCTTGCCCTCCGACTTCGGCATGGTCATGGCCGCCCACCCCAGCGACCCCGACACCGCGTTCGTGCTGCCGCTGCAGGGCGCCGAGTTTCGCGTGCCGCCCGAAGGCAAGCTGCGCGTCTACCGCACCCAGGACGCCGGCAAGTCCTGGCAGGCGCTATCTCGGGGGCTGCCGCAGGAGAACGCCTACATGGGCACCTACCGCGAAGCCATGAGCACCGACTCGCTGTCGCCCGCCGGCGTCTACTTCGGCACCAACACCGGTCAGGTCTACGCCAGCGCCGACGACGGCGAATCCTGGCGCCGCATCACCGCCGATCTGCCACCCGTCTCCTCAGTGACCGCGGCCGTTATGGACTAGGCTCGCAAGCTGACCCTGCGTCTCCCCCAACTCCTGGCGCAGTCGCGACAGGCGCTCATACAGCGCGGCGGCGTCCCTCCGCTCCAACCGCAGACCTGGGAAGCGCCTGGCGGCGGCCGCAGCAGGCGGCGCTTCCGCATCATCATCTGCCCCCACGGCCGGCGCCAGCGGCACAATCTCCGTCTCGCTTGCCACCGCGCGCCCATTCGTGAGCTGCCGGTACATGGCCGAGACGCCGCCGGCCAGAAACAACAGGCCCGCCAGTTGGACCAGGGCCTCCACATTGACGGCTGCCGCCTCAGACCCGCCCCTCGCCAGCCTGCTGACCAGAAACGGCACTCCCCAGACCAGGACCACCAAGGGTGCCAGCCAGCGCAGCGGCAGCCAGGTCGCCAAACCCACCGTCAGCATCACCGTGCCGATGCCCAGCCAGCGGTCGTCATCGCCAAACGGTTGCAGCGTCGGCAGCGTCAAGCCGGCGAACAGCAGCACGGCAAACCACAGGTGCGCCGCCGCGTTCTGCGCTGGACTCAGCGATCCCCCTCGCGCCTTAGCCCGCATCGTTGCGCATGAAGCCCCTGCCCGCGACCAGGGCGACGCCACCAAGCACCAGCAGCGCGCCCAGGGGCGCCAGCGTCGCGCTCTGCCACGCCAGCAGACCGCCATCCCCCGCCGTCGGCACCTTCGTAATCGAAATCACCTCTGCCACCTGGGTCGGCGTCGGTGTCGAGCTTGGAACCGAAGTCCGGGTCGGTGTCGAGCTTGGGTCCCTGAAGCTCGGCGTTCGTGTTGGCGTCGCGGTTTTGGTCGCCGTGGCGGTAGTAGTTGACGTCGTGGTGGACGTCGACGTTGGTGTCTTCGTCGGGGTAGGAGTCTTGGTCGGCTTCTCGGTGGGAGTTGCCGTCGGAGGCTTTGGCGTCTTGGACGGATGGTAACTCGGCGTTTTCGTGGGCGTCGGGTGGGTCCCGGTGCACTCACCGTAGCTGCAGCGCCCCGCCTCGCTGGTCTGCGGCGTCCTCCCCAGCAGCGCAACGCCGATCAGCAAACACCCCAGGATCGCCATGACACCGCCGATCCAGACCGCCCGCTTCCGTGCCATGGCTCGTCCTTTCCCGGCGGCATTCGACAACTTGGGCCGCCAATACCGGGTCCTGCTGAACGTTGGAATCTAGGTTGAGTGCTGCGTTGCTAGGTCTACTGGGCGGCTGAATTCTACTCGGCGTTCGGCTCGCGCGCAGTCCCGCACTCCGCCTAGTCCAAACCGTCGATCGTGACTACCTAGGTGTTACCCCTAAAGAACTGCCGCCAATCTCCCGAATATCCAACGTGGCCTCCCTGATGGGGGGAGGCCCAAGCGGAGGGAACATGCGAGCACTCATTCTCAACACCTGGACAAGCGTTCGCAGGGGCGAACGCGGCATTACCGGCCTCGAGACGGCGATCATCCTGATCGCGTTCGTCGTCGTCGCGACGGTCTTTGCTTTCATCGTCTTGACCACGGGTATCTTCAGCGCCGAGCGCGGCAAGGAGACGGTCTTCGCCGGCCTTGCCAAGGCGCGCGGCACCATGGAGGTCCGCGGCGGCATCATCGTTACGGCCACGCCGCCGGACGTCGACACGATCCAGTTCGCCGTCTCGACCACCGCCGGCGGCGACGCGATCCCGCTGGACGCTGCCGCCACCAGCATGCGCACCGTCATCGCCTACCGTGACTCAACGATGAACGACAACGACGTGCCGTACACCGTAACCGTCATCGTCGGCGACGCCGATCTGCTGCTGGAACCCGGAGAGCTGTTCATTGTCACCGTGACCCGCACCGACATCGATGGCGGAGCCGGTCCGCCAACCATCACCGCCAACCATCGCTGGACGCTTGAGCTCCAGACTCCCGTCGGCGCGGTCATCGACCTGACGCGCTCGATGCCCGGCGAGATCGGCGCCGTGATGCAGCTCCACTAAGAGACACCTCCGAGGCGGTCCCTCCGTGGGCAGCGCGCAGGGGATGGATGTACACCTCCCCTGCGTCTGTCTGTCCGGACGCGAGCAACAGGCTTCAAGCTTCAAGCTTCAAGGCACGCCACCGCTTCCTCCCCTTGTTGCCTGTAGCATGTTGCCTGTAGCTTGTTCCCCATGACCACCAACGCCCGGCCCGGCCTCGTCCTCCGCTCGCGGCGCTTCGATTGGGGCAGGCGCACCTACGTCATGGGCATCGTCAACGTCTCCCCGGAGTCCTTCTCTGGTGACGGTCTGTCCAGCGTGGCAGGCGCCGTTGCCCAGGCCCGCCGCTTCGAGGCCGAGGGCGCCGACATCATCGACGTCGGCGGCCAGTCCACGCGCCCGGCTGTACGCGCCGCCGACGCGTCGCAGCCCGGCTTCGAGATCCTCAGCGTCGAGGACGAAATCGCCCGCGTCGTCCCCGCAATCGAGGCCATCATGGCCGCTATTACCCTGCCCGTGAGCATCGACGCCTACCGCGCGGCCGTCGTCGCCGCGGCCCTGGACGCCGGTGCGCACCTGATCAACGACATCTGGGGCTTTCGGCACGACCCCGAGGTGGCAGCCCTGGCAGCGCAACGCGGCGTCCCCGCCGTGGTCATGCACAACCAGCGTGGCCGCGACTTCCACGACGTCATCGGCGACGTCACCGCCGGCTTCAATGAGAGCATCCGCGCTGCCCGCGCCGCCGGTCTGCCCCGCGATCAGCTGATCCTCGATCCCGGCTTCGGCTTCGGCTGGACCGTCGACCAGAACCTCGAAATGCTGCGGCGCCTCGGCGAGCTGCGCGCCCTCGGCCTGCCGCTGCTCGTCGGTACCTCGCGCAAGTCGACTCTCGGCGCCGTCCTCGACCTGCCGGAGGACCAGCGCATCTGGGGCACCGCCGCCACGGTCGCCCTCTCGATCGCCTACGGCGCCGACATCGTCCGCGTCCACGACGTCGCCGCCATGAAGCAGGTCTGCGTCATGACCGACGCCGTCGTCCGGCCGCGGCCCGCATCCTGACACCCGTGACGGTTTACATAGCCCTGGGCGCCAACCTCGGCGACCGCCGCGCCAACCTCACAGCAGCGCTGCATCGCCTCGCCCACAACGCATACATCCAGGCCGTCTCCGCGTTGTATGAATCCCCGCCGCAGCCCCCGGCTCCGCCCCCGGCCTACCTCAACGCCGCCTGCCGCGTCGTCACCAGCCTCGGCCCCCAGGCTCTGCTCGCTTTCCTCAAGGACATCGAGTACGACCTCGGGCGCCGCAGCACCGAACGCTGGGCGCCACGCCTCATCGACCTCGACATCGCCCTCTACGACGACCGCATCGTCGACGACGGCGACCTGGTCATCCCGCACCCGCGCCTCGCCGAGCGCGCCTTCGTCCTCCAGCCCCTGCTGGACCTCGACCCCAACCTCACCCACCCCCTCACCGGCGAACGGCTGTCAGACCTCCTCGCGCGCATCGGCCCAAACGGCCTCGTGCAAGTCGCGCCTGCCGGATGGCAAACCTCCTGGCATAACCAAAAACTGTGATATTGCCACATTTGCCTAAGTATGCCATGCTTACTTAGTCATGGTAGAGGTAAGGCCTACGAGTGTGCGCGCAAAAGTCGATCGGCAAGGAAGGTTGGTCATTCCTGCCGAGATACGCCGCGAACTGGAAATCGGGCCCGACGAACCTGTGACGCTCTGGGTCGAAGGGGGTGTGCTCCGGGCAATGACGCTGAAGCAGGCGATCAAGAACGCGCAAGCAATCGCGCGAAAGCACCTCGGTGACCGGACCGGCATCGTTGATGACTTCCTCAGAGAACGGCGAGAAGTCAGCGGCGACTAGCTACGTCGTAGATGCCTCTGCTTTCCTCGCTCTCGTACTCGGGGAACCAGGGGCAGCAAACGTCGAAAGCGCGCTCGCCATCGGCGCCACGATTAGCTCAGTCAACCTGGCCGAAGTAGTAACCCGCCTCGTTCGAGACGATTTCTCCGAGGAACAGATCAGAGCAATGCTCGTCCCCTTCGGGCTAAGGATTGCCGCCTTTGAAGTTTCAACGGCCTGGTCGGCTGGGCTGATAAGCCGCCAAACAAAGGCCTTCGGTCTTTCTTTAGGTGATCGTGCCTGCCTGGCTCTTGCTTCCGAGCTACGCGTTCCTGCTCTAACAGCTGAACGCATCTGGGCAAACTTGGACGTAGGCGTCGACGTCGTGCTCTGCCGCTAGCCTCGCAGGCTGTTACTCGCCCGGCGGCGTCGCCCTGGCTTCGACGATCGCGTCGTCTTCAGCCTCTTCTTCCATCACCAGCATCGTCCAGCCAACCCAGAAGGTCAGCGCGGTGAGCGCCGCCATCGCCGCGGTCATCGGCAGTGCCAGCGCCAGGTAGCTTCGGCGCATGGCCCCGTAAATGAACAGGAGCATCTCCAGAGCTGCTCCCGCAATCAGCAGCAGACCCGTCTTCTGGGCACGGCTCATGGCGCCCGGCCGGCCTCCATGGCGCGTCTCAACTCCGGCGGCAGCAGGTTCGGTATCGAGTCCTTGATCGGGTAGACCTCTTTGCAGGTCCCGCAGGTCAAGGATCCATCGACCACGTCGTCTTTGTCTTCCTTGTCAATCTTCAGGGTCAGCGTGCCCTTGTCCACCGGACACACCAGGATCTCCATCATGTCTTTGCGCATCAGCTTCCTCCGGCCCCTCGAATCATTCTAGGCTACCGCCTCACGCTGTCAAAGCGAAGGCTACTAGGGTAATTCTCGCCCGGCAGTGCTAACTTCGGTGCCACCATGCGACGCGGACGCCCGCCGTACCCCGGCTTGTTGACGCCCCGAGAGCAGGAAGTGCTGGACCTCCTGCGACAGGGCTTGACGAATCGCCAGATCGCACAGCGGCTTCACGTCAGCCTGGCGACCGCAAACTACCACGTCTCCGAGATTCTATCCAAGCTCAGCGTCAGCTCCCGCGAAGAGGCCGCTGCCCTACCGCCGTTCGCCTTCGAGCGCCGTTGGCTCTGGCTCCCGGCGGCCCTTGCCACACACCTGCACGCTGTCCCCTCTTCGTTCGCAGTCAAGCTCGTTGGCGCCGGTATCGTTGGCGGCGCCGGCTTGGGACTGCTGCTGCTCGCGGTCGGTCTGCTGACGATGGATGGACGCCGGTCAGGAACTGCGCCTCTCGCGGAGCAATCCGGCCTCGGCAGGCTGGCCTACGTAATCGATGGCGACCTCTGGACGCAACCCGTCCCGAATGGCACAGCCGCCCGGCTCACCAGGGATGGCCTGAGCTTCCAGCCGCAGTGGTCGCCATCCGGCGACTGGATCCTCTATCGCCACCGCGAAGGCGACGGGCAGAACCTCATCCACGCTGCGTGGCTCATGCGCGACGATGGCAGCTCTGCCCGGCGCCTGACCGGCGCGGTTGCAGCCTGGTCTCCGGCCGCTGATTCCGTCGCCTACGTGAGCCCCGACGGTTCTATCGTGGTTGAAAACGCCGACGGCTCCCAACGGCGCACCATTGTCGCGCCGGCCAGCGGTGAGAGCCTCTCCGGGCCGGCCTGGAGCCCGGACGGGACGAATGTCGCTTACACCGAGACGTCTCCAGACGCGTCCTCCCGCGACGGGACGTCCGTGCGGCTAATGATCGTTGAGGCCGCGGGTGGGCGCCCTCGCGAGCTGCTCGCTTGGCAAGGGGGGATCCTTCGTATAGAGGCGTGGACAGGCGATGGCAAGAATCTGCTGCTGACACGCAGCGAGGTGGTCAGCACCTCCCTCCAGGCTGACGGTCTGTCGCTCTGGCTAGCCCCCGTAGACGGCGCACCGCCGACCGCTCTGGCGCTCGATGCCCTTACCTACCAGGACTTCATTTCGCCGCGACCCGGCGGCCCAGAAGTCGCGCTTATCGAAGGCGGCGGCCGCAACGCCTGGGCCAACAAGCGACTCCTCCTGCAAAATTCCCGCACCGGCGCCACGAGCTACGTCACGGCGGAAGGAATCGCAGCGTCGTCGCCCTCCTGGTCCCCAGACGGCGCTGGGATGGCGTACGTCGCCGCGCCGGACGCCGGGAAAAACGTAGTCGGCGGCGACCCTGCAAGAGCAGCGCTGGCCCTGCGACGCATCTGGATTGCCAATCCTGCGTCCGGGTCGCCTGGCCAGGTAACGGACGATGAGGCTTACCGTGACGAATGGCCGCTGTGGTCCACGGATGGCGCTACGTTGCTCTTCGCGAGGCTAGACCGCGAAGGCCATGCTTCAGTCTGGACCCTATCCTTGACATCGGGTCTCGCCGAGATGGTCGTCCCGCAACTGTCCGTAGGCGGAGCGCTCGCCACACCCCAACCCGACCTCTGGTTCGGCTATTACGGCCACATTCCCTGGGACCAGCTGTTCGATTGGTGGCAGCCGCCGGACTGACGTCTACTTCTTGCCGCTGCGACGGCCGTTAGCGCCGTTGCTGCCCCTTGGGCCGCCGCCGTTGGCCCCGCCTTCCGGTTTCTCTCCCTGCACGTCTTCCGTCTTCGCCCTCGCACGGCGACGCGGAGCCGGCTTCTCCTCTTCAGGCGCGCTGAGCGATTCCAGTTCGACCGCCGCCGGCGTCTTCGAGAGGTCGATCGTCGCCAGGCCCGCCACGCGGTCGCCCTGGCTCACGTTCATCACGTGCACGCCCTGCGTCGAGCGCCCCACCTTTGAGATGCTGTCTACGCGCGTGCGCATGACGATGCCGCTCTCCGAAACGACGATCAACTCGTGGTTGGCGTAGACGGCTCGCGCGGCCACCACCCGGCCCGTGCGCGGCGTCACGTTGTGGGTAATGACGCCCTGTCCGCCGCGACTGTGACGCGGGTAGTCCTCGAACTCGGTGCGCTTGCCCAGGCCCGTCTCCGACAGCGTCAGCAGCATCGCCTCCGGCTGCACGACCTCCAGCGCCACGATCTCGTCCTCGGCCTCCACCAGGCGCATGCCGCGCACGCCGCCGCTCATTCGCGAGGCGGAGCGCAGCTCGCTGGCGTTGAAACGCATCGCCTTGCCCAGCGTCGAAACCAGGATGACGTCGTCGTCCTCCTTGGCCAGCTGCGCGAACACCAGCTCGTCGCCGTCCTCCAAACCCATCGCGATCAGGCCGGCTCGCCTCACGGACTCGAATTCCTTCAGCGGCGTCTTCTTGACCTCGCCCTTCTTCGTGGCGAGCACCATAAAGTCCTTGTCATAGCTGGTCGTCGAAACGACCGCCGTCACCAGCTCCGTGGGCTCGATCTCGATCAGGTTGACCAGCGGCGTGCCGCGCGCCAGGCGCGACGAGTCCGGCACTTCGTGCGCCTTCAGCTGGAAGACACGGCCCCTGTCCGTGAAAAACAGCAGGCTATCGTGTGTGTCGGCGACCATCAGGCGCCGGATGCCGTCCGCCTCGCGCACGCCCATGCCCGTGATGCCGCGGCCGCCGCGGTGCTGCACGCGGTACGTCTCCAGCGGCAGGCGCTTGATGTACCCGCGGTTCGTCAGCGTGATCACGATCTCCTGGTGGGCGATCAGGTCCTCTTCGCTGAAGTCCTCGATCTCCTGCTCAACGATCTGCGTGCGGCGCTCGTTGCCGTGGAGCTTCTTCATCTCCGCGGCCTCGTCCTTGATCAAGAAGTCCATCTTCTTCGGGTTCGCCAGCAGGTCTTCCAGGTAGTTGATCTGCTGGATCAGCTCGGCATATTCCTCTTCGAGCTTCTGGCGCTCGAGGGCGGCCAGGCGGCGCAGCTGCATGTCCAGGACGGCCTGTGCCTGCCGCTCCGACAGGTCGAACGGCGCCTGCTGCAGCCGCGTGCGCGCCGCGTCCGCCGAAGCCGAGGCGCGGATCGCTGCGATCACCGCGTCCAGCTGTTCGATCGCCTTGACCAGGCCTTCGAGGATATGAGCGCGATCTCGCGCCTTCTCCAGCTCGAACTCGGAGCGGCGGCGGATGACCTCGCGCCGGAACTCGATGTAGTGCTCCAGCGCCGTCTTGAGACGGATCGTCCGCGGCTCCTTGTCGACCAAAGCCAGCATGTTCACCGCGAACGCTGTCTGCATCGAAGTGTGCTTGTACAGCGCGTTGAGCACCGTGCGCGCCTGGCCGCCGCGGCTCATCTCGATTACCACGCGCATGCCGTGGCGGTCGGACTCGTCGCGCAGGTCGCTAATGCCATCGATCTTGCGCGCCTTGACCAGCTCCGCGATGCGCGCCACCAGCGCCGCCTTGTTCACCTGGTACGGCAGCTCCGTGACGATGATCTGCGTCCTGCCCGTGCGCGACTCTTCGAGGTGGGTGCGCGCCCGCACGACGATGCGTCCGCGGCCGTCGCTGTACGTCTGCCTGATCGCCTGCCGGCCGAAGATGATCCCACCGGTAGGAAAATCCGGCCCCTTGACGATGTTCGTCAGATCTTCGGTCGTCGTCTCCGGGTGCTCGATCAGCACGGCCAGCGCGTCGCAGATCTCGCCCAGGTTGTGCGGCGGGATGTTCGTCGCCAGGCTCACGCCGATTCCGGACGCGCCGTTAATCAGCAGATTCGGCACGCGCGCCGGCATGACCGACGGCTCAGTGAGGCTGTCGCTGAAGTTCGGCGTGAAGTCGACCGTGTTCTTTTCGATGTCGGCCAGGATCTCGCTGGCGATGCCGGTAAGCCGCGCTTCGGTGTAGCGCATCGCCGCCGGCGGATCGTTGTCCACGCTGCCGAAGTTGCCCTGCCCGTCGACCAGCGGATAGCGCATCGCGAAGTCCTGCGCCATGCGCACCAACGAGTCGTAGATCGGCGTGTCGCCGTGCGGGTGGTACTTGCCCATCACCTCGCCCACGACCGTCGCGCTCTTCTTATACGGGTTGCCGGCCGCCAGGTTCAGCTCCGACATCGCATAGAGGATGCGGCGCTGCACGGGCTTGAGGCCGTCGCGCACGTCCGGGATCGCGCGCGCCACGTTGACGCTCATCGCGTAGTCCACGTAGGAGACGCGCATCTCCTCTTCGATGCTCTTCGGGCGGATGTTACCGGCGTTCAGGGGAGTCGTCGTCATGCGAGGGCTTTCTGCGGGATTGTGGCGCTCTCGCCGGGAGGCTCAAACGCAAGAATTGTTAACCCTATCTTACCATTTGGCCGCGAATCTGTACAGATTCGCGGCCAAACACGCCGGACGCGGAAACCTCGACGGTCAGCCCTGACCCGGCGTCTCCTTGTCCACGCCAGCTTCGAGCTTCTCGACGGCCTCGTACAGCTCGCGTGCTCTTTCACGTACAGCAAGCAAAGCCGCCTCTTGCCTGCCGGCATCGAGGCCGAGGTAACCCTGGGACGCCGAGAGTGAGGCTTGTCTCATGAAGTCAGAAACGGTCATGTCTCGCTGTTTGGCCGCCTGAGTGATCTCTGTCAGCTCGGGAAAGCTGAGGCGTACCGAGTAGACAGCGCGCGGCGTTTTCGCCACTCGGGCTTTCACGGGCACCAGGCCTTCCAGCTCGCGCTCGCTGTCTTTGACTTCCTCTGCTTCACGGGCCATCTCTTGGTAGCTTTTCATCACACTGTGCTCCTAGTTCGAGGGGTAGAGCCTGCGCGCGAAGCGGCTCTCCCAGGCGCTGACCACCCGCCAGACATCCGGCCATTCGACGCAAAGCAGCGGTACGTACAGGATTCGCCCGTAACTGTCCCGTCCAATCATGATGTGCGTCGCCGACCGGCCGGGTAAGTTTCGAAAGAACAACGGCCGGTTTCCCAGGACTGCCTGGACATCTTCCGGTGCAACACCGTGCCTCGCCACGTGCTCGGTGTTCTGGTCGTCCCAGTCGAGAAACGCGACTTGAATCTCATCCTGTTCCCCAACCAATCCGCTCGCCTCGGTACGGTACTACGTTGTCGTATTACGTGTCAACAGTACCGCCCTCGCGAACGCGTCCCACAGCTTCCGGCTCGCCTCCGCGAAGCCCGGCGTCTCCGGCTCGGGACGCTCCGGGTGCCACTGCACGCCCACTACCCAGCGGTGCGCCGGGCTCTCCAGTCCCTCGACCAACCCATCAGGGCTGACCGCCGTACACG
>DATDOP010000132.1:0-2422 GCA_035293185.1 Dehalococcoidia bacterium
CGTACCCCGGCTCGATCGACTCCAGGAGCAGCAGCAGCGAAATCGTGAAGGCCCCCAGGCGCGTGACAAAGAACGGGTTTCGCATCTCGATCTGAGCATATGCCCGCCCGAAAACGCCGTCAAAGGCCTTAGCTAGAGGCCCGCCTTGCAGGTATCTAGCGCCATGAACTCATCGCGCGTGAGGTACCTGCCACGCGCGTCGAGGTATCTCCCGATTCGCAACTCCGCGGTTGTGAATTGTGCTCCCTGGAACCTGTCTGACTCACTGCCAAACACGATGATCCCGAGCTTTCCCTCCAGAGATGGGGCCAGTTTGACGATCTCCGTGAACTCATCGAGGAGCTGTCCCATCGTCATCTCCCGAAGTTCTCCCGCCGTCTCCGATTTGGCCTCCCAGAGGATCTCGTCATCAGAGTCCCCGAACAGTCGACCCTCGACCCGCACCAGCCGGATCGCGGTTGCGCCGGTGTCCTCCCTGCTTGCGCACGGGTTATACAACACCAGGATGGAACCATCTGGCGCCCGGGATATACCGAATTCGCGGCCGGAGTACGGCTCGCCCGGGAATAACACACATCCCGCTGCCAAGAACACAACCATGGCGTTGACTACGGAGAAACCAGTGAACTTCAAGGGCGACATCCCTTCCCCTTAGAGAATGATCGGCCGCGCACGTCACGGAAGGGAGTTAACCGCTGGCCTGAGACCCAGGCGCTAGAATGCGCGCCAGACTGCAATCAGGGGGTGCTCAATTGTCCGAAACCACGCGCGAAGGCCTCGACCTCACCAAGATCGGCGACATCACACAGGAGGAAATTGATGCCAACCTGACCAGCGTCTGGCGCTGGCGCGGCCCGATGTACGAGATGTACGCCAACAGCCTCATGCTCGACTTCGCGCCCGACTTCGCCAAGCTGCATCGCTGGGCCTCCGATATGTACGGCCGCCCCGTCCTGGCCAACGTCGTCACGTTGAGCATCCAGAACGTCCACTCCTACATCCAGGTCGGCTGGGAGACCGGCATCCTCAACGAGTTCCACACCCTGCGGCGCAACGGCATGACCAGGGCGCAGCTGATGGAGCTGGTCATGTTCACCCAGCTCACGGCCGGCATGCGCGGACTCGGCCACGTCTACCGCGCCGTCGGCGACCTGCTGCCTGTCTGGGGCGACCCCACGTCGCCGGCACCCTTCCCCGGCGGATGGGCGCCCGACCCCGGCGCCTTCAAGTGCGGCCTGGACCTCTCGACGCGACAGATGACGCCGCAGGACACGCGCAACCTCACGGACTGGTACGAAAAGACGATCGGCTTCCTGCCCGACTCGATCGCCTTCGGGCTCAAGCATCATCCCGAGTTCGTCAAGGTCAATCGGGCCAAATGGGAGACGGCGATTCGCACGCTGCCGAAGCAGGTCGCGCCTTACATGCTGCTGCGCCACCATACGATCACCGGCAACCGCGATGGCCTGCGCGAGGCGGCGCTGCTGGCGCACGCCTGGGGCGTCACGAAGCAGTGGATCGTCCAGGGCATCACCGGCACGGCGTTCTACTTCACCGGCTTCGAGGGCCTCTACGCCGTCAACGCGGCCATCGGCGACCTGCTGGACGGGTGGGAATAGGAGCAGAAGTTATGCCTGTCGAAATTCTCTCCGACGCCATGAAGCGCATCGTCTCCTCGCAGGAGGACGCAGAGCAGCTCGCCGACGGGTTCGGCGGGGAGCTGGGGCCCGCCGAAGGCCCGGTCTGGATCAAGGAGGGCGGTTACCTCCTGTTCCACGACATCCACAACAGCCGTCGCCTGAAGTGGCATCCCACCGAGGGCCTCTCTGTCGACAAGGAAGGCACGAACAACGCCAACGGCATGACGCGCGACCGCCAGGGACGCCTCGTCGCCTGCCACCACTTCACGCGCTGCGTCGACCGCGAGGAGCCCGACGGCAGCACCACCGTTATCGCGTCGACCTACCACGGCCTGAAGATCAACCGCACCAACGACGTCGTCGTGAAGTCGGACGGCGCCATCTATTTCACCGACCCGCCGCCGCGTCCGCCGATCACGCCTCCCGGCCACGTTGCGGAGCTGGACATCGCCGGCGTCTACCGCGTCTCGCCCGACCTGCGCCAGATCAACCTCGTAGTGCGGGACGGCGTCTACCCCAACGGCCTCGTCTTCTCGCCCGACGAGAAGACGCTCTACGTCAACGACACCAACCGCTATCGCAAGCACATCCGCGCCTTCGACGTCGAGGCGGCGACAGAGCTGCTCGACCCCGGCAGCGCGCGCGAGTTCTGCGACATGAAAGGCGACGACCGCCCCGGCTTCCCGGACGGCATGAAGGTGGACGTGGAGGGTAACGTCTACTGCACCGGCCCCGGCGGCATCTGGGTCATCTCCCCGCAGGGCGAGCACATCGGCACGATC
>DATDOP010000133.1:0-4199 GCA_035293185.1 Dehalococcoidia bacterium
GCAAGAAACCGCCAACGACTCACGTTCCCCGTCAGAGCGCATGATCGTTTGCGTTACCACGGCCTCAAGCCCCTCACCCGCGACTTCACGAGCCAGCGACCCGTCTTGCTGATCCAGAATGAAGCCACCGATTACGCCCGCATAGCGTTTCGCGACGCCGGCCGCTGAGACCTCCAGGCCAAGTTCGAGCAGCATCTTGGCCGCCGGTCCCTTGATCGCGCGCCCGCCAACGATCGGTGAAACGGCGACCGCGGGCCGGGACTGAACCAGCTCCCGTACTCCAGGCAACGCCAGGATCGGCTCAATGCTCACGAACGGGTTCGATGGCGCGATCACGGCGCCGTCCGCCTCACTTAGCGCCTCGATTACCTCCGGTGAAGGCAGCGCTGCTTCGATGCCGGCAAAGCGAATGCTCTGCACCACGGGCTCGCAACGCCGCCGCACGAAGTAATCCTGAAAATCGAGTTCGCCCTCCGTAGTCAGGACCTTCGTCGCCACTGTGTCATTCGTCATCGGCAACACACGGGCCTTCACGCCCAGCGCCGCACAGATTCGGGACGTAACCTCCGTCAGGCGCAGGCCCGAGGAGAGCAGCGCCGTGCGCTGCAGATGAGTCGCCAGGTCGCGGTCGCCTAGACGGAACCAGGACGGCCCGCCCACCCGCTCCAGCGCAGCCAGCACCTCGAAGGTGTCTGCCGCGATGCCCCAGCCGGTCTCGCGGTTAGCGATGCCTGCCAGCGTGTAAGTCACCGTATCCAGATCCGGGCAGATGCGCAGACCGATGTGTTCGAAGTCGTCGCCGGTGTTCACTATGACGGTCAGGTTTTCAGGCTCCAGCGCCTGGTAGAACCCGTGCGCCAGCCTGGCGCCGCCAACGCCGCCTGCCAGTACGACGACCTTCACTGCGCGCCGAGGACGACATCTGCTAGCGGCCGGCGCACGGCGGGTTTGCCTTTGCTCGCGGGGTATCCGAGTGTAAGAAGCGCCTGCGCCTGCCAGTGCTCCGGCGCTCCCACTGCCTCAACCACGACGGGTGAGCAGAACAGCGGCGCGCACATCCAGCAGGCGCCTAGCCCCGCCGCATGCGCCGCCAGCAGGATGTTATTCACCGCCATCGCGACGCCTTGCACGGCCATCAGGTGCTCCGCGGCACTCCGCGCAGGGTCCGGATATGAGTCCATATCCTCCATCGTCAGGAAGGCGACGATGACCAGCGGCGCGGATGTGATGCGCGCATAGGAGCGGCTGGCATCCGCCGCCACATCTGCGGGGTCATCGCCGTCTGCCAGGCGAGCCGTGCGCAGCAGATCGCCCATTCGTTGCGCCAACCGCTCGCGCGCCGGCGCCTCTGTCAGCACGGCAAAGCGCCACGGCTGACGGTTGTGCGCCGAGGGCGCCCAACTCCCGGCCTCCAGCAACGAATCGATAGTCCGCTGCTCTACCGCCTTCGCTTCGTAGCGGCGGATCGAGCGGCGGCCCTTGATCAGGGACTCGAAGACACGCTGCATCGCCGCGGCAGACATAGCAGCATCATTGTCAGCGCCGAGGCAACTGCACGCAACGCGATTAGAGGCGCTGCAGCAGCGTGCGAGCCGGCGCACCGTCCGCGCCGGTCACCAGCAGCGGCAGGCAGAGCAGGCGATAGCGTCCCGGCTGCACGCGGCGCAGATCTAGCCCTTCGAGAATCACCACCCCGGCTTCCAGGAGAGCGAGATGAGTCGGCGCCGGGTCTGCGAACGGCGCTATCGACAGGTAGTCGATGCCTACGAGCTGCACACGGCGCCGCACCAGCTCCCTCGCCGCATCTGCGGTCAGCGCCACAAAGTCCCGGTTGAACTCCTCTCGGTCCCAGAGCCGCGAGTTGCGCGTCTTGAACAGCACACGTTCGCAGCTCTGCGGCACGTCAAGTCGCTTGAGTTCAGCTGCATCGATTTGCCCGGCGACGTTCATCGCATCCACAACAACGGCTTCGCCGATCAACGCGGCGAGCGGCGTGGCCTCCACGCCCGGCGCGCCATCAATGAAGTGCAACGGCGCATCGATGTGAGTGCCGCTGTGCAGGCCGAAGTCCAGCCTGCTCAGGTTGCAGACGCCGCCGCCAGCCAGGCTGGTCACGCGCTCCAGGGCCACCTTCGGGTCACCTTCGTAGACCGGCATGCCGGGACGGATCGGCACCGTGACGTCGATATAGTCCACGCCGCCATTATGCGACGCCCCGTGAAGCTGAGCTTGCGGTGCGTTACTCTGCAATCGGAGGCGCCGTGCCGGAACGCAGCAACCCGGAGTGGCTGGCCCATCTAAGATCGGCCGGGCCGGAGCAACAGGAGGCCATCGAGGACCTGCGCCGGGCGCTGGAACGTGCCGCGCTGTTCTACATCCGGCGCCGTGCACCGGGCCTCAAAGGCGCCGCAACAGACGAACTGGAGTCCCTGGCGCAGGACGCAGCCCAGGAAGCGACGCTGCAGGTGCTGGACAAGCTGGACAGCTTCCGCGGTGAATCACGCTTCCTTACGTGGGCTTCCGCAATCGCCGTGGGCAGGGCGATGACCGCGCTACGCCGACGTCTGTGGCAGGACGTGTCGCTGGACCGGATGCCGAACGGCTGGCAGGAGCCGGCGAACATCGCGATTTCAGCCAACGGTTGGGAGCATCCCGACCTGGCGGCGGAGCGTCAGGAGATGTGGGACGTCATCCGTGACGTTGTGGCGCGTGAGCTGACCCAGCGCCAGCGCGACGTGCTCAACCAGCTAGTGCTCAACGGTGCCAACGCGGAAGAGGTGGCGGAGCGTCTGGGCACCAGCCCGGGCGCCCTCTACAAGATGACGCACGACGCACGGCGCAAGCTCAAGGCCGGCCTGCTCAAACGCGGCTTTTCCACCGACGAGATTCTCGACGCCTTTGCGGCGGCCGGGTAAGGAAGTAGGCCTGTGCGGCGACTAGGGGATCAAGGATGAGCAGCTTCGAAGCCTACCGCCTGAGCGAGTGGGTCCGGCGGGTTACCTTCACGCAGGATGAGGAAATCGACTGCGACGAACTGTCTGTAACCATCGAGGTCGTCGTCGAAGCCGCGGCCCGCGGCGAGGACGTCCGATCCGCGTTGCCGTCGCTCGCCGTCCACCTGGACCAGTGCCCCGACTGTCAGGAGTGGTTCGAGACGCTCGTGGAGCTGGCCGGCTCTCCCGACGGTCCTTGACCAATCGCCCGTTCTGTTAGCCTCTGTCCAGGCGATCGGCCATCATGACCAAGACCCTCGTCCTTGCCGCACTCGCAGCTCTACTGGTTGCAGGAGCAGTCGCGGCGGCGCTGCTCCTCGGCGGTTCCAGCGACGGTGTGGAGCACACGTCACAATCGACTGCTACGCAGGCGCAGCCGACCGGACAGGCGTCCTCCACGGCAACGCCACCCTCACCCACGCCACGTCCAGCACAGACCCCCGTACCCGATCGGACAACCTGCGCCGAGATAAGGGGGACGCCGTATCGGTCCGACGCTGAGCGCGCCTTCTACTTGACGAATTGCGCCTCGCAGACTCAGCCCCAGGGCGCCAGCGCGCCGAACATCGCGGTCGACACATCGGCTTCATGTGGCGCCGATATCCAGATCACGACGAACCGCAGCGACAAGACATTCGACGTCAGCGGCACGACCGTCGAGCAGATCGATGCTTCCATTGAGGCCAACGGACCGGTTGTCGAAGGACAGACCGCGTCCGGCTTGACCGAGTACGAGTTTGGGCTCGATGGGTCCTACTGCACTCGATCCGGCACTTGCTCAATCGGCCCGCTGTCGATCACCGCGGACATCGTCGTGACGTTGCCCAACCTAACCACCTCGAGTCAGATCGGTCCCGATCTCCAGTCCCTGTGGCAGCGATTTGCGGAGCGCATAAAGGTACACGAGAACCGCCACGTCACGATCCTCGAGGAAGGGCTGGCGGAGATAAAGCGTCAGCTCCTGACGGTGACGGAACAGCCGAACTGCGACAGCCTCGATCATGAGATTGACAAGGTCTGGCTGCTTGGCAGCTCCCAGGTTGAGCAACGTCAGCGTGCCTTCCACGCCGCGGACAGCGCCGGTCAAGGCGGCAGCGTCGTCCGCTAGCCGGGGGGCTGATACCGCGCTACCAGCGCGTAGAAGTCGCCGCAGCGGTTGAACGGCCACAAGCCCCCCAGCAAGTCATCGAGACGCATGAGCATGCC
>DATDOP010000134.1:0-3603 GCA_035293185.1 Dehalococcoidia bacterium
GCGAGGCGAGCTCGAACTCGCCCGCCGAGAGCACCGCGTCCGAGATCAGGTAGTCGTACTTGGTCTTGACCTGCTGCGGCTTCTGCCGCTGGCGGAAGGCGATCGCCAGGGTCTGCGACAGCTCGCCGACGCCGTCCTCGGTCAGCGGGCCGAAGGGCACGCCGGCCTTGTTGTTGATGATCTGGATGACGCCGATCAGCTCCTGGCCGTCGACGATCGGCGCCACCAGCATCTGCTTGGTGCGGTAGCCGGTGCGCTTGTCGACTTCCTGCAGGAAGCGCAGGCTCGGGTTGAGCGATTTCAGCTCGGCGTCGTCGTAGACGTCCCTGAGGTTGACGGTCTTCTTGGCGAGCGCGACGTAGCCCGCGATCGAGTGCTCGGCGATCGGCAGCTTGAGGTCCTTGAACGAGTTCAGGCCGGTCTTGACCTTGGAGACGATGGCCTGCTTGTCCTCGCTGATCGAGTAGATGGTGAGGCGGTCGGCGTTGAACAGCACGCAGATGTCCGCGCTCACCTCGAGCATGATCTCGTCGATGTTGCTCGTGGCGTGGATCTTGTTGGTGACCGCCTGCAGCTGCTTCTGGAACGCGAGGCGGACGCTGACGTCCGCCTGCGGCGCGGCGTGTGGGCTGAGAACGGCGCTCATCGTGGACCTCTCAATTCGAGCTTGCGGGCTATGCTATCGCCGGGTGCGCAAACATACAACCGCCAGCGCGCTGATTTTTAGGCGGTTTTTCACGGCCCTGGGCGCCCGGGCGAAGTCAAAATTCGAAAACCTGGTTGTTCTGCAGCATGCGCGGCTGCAGCCGGCCCGAGGACTCCTCGATCTCCTGCATGGTGAGCTCGGTCTCGCCGGGCTTGAGGTGGGTGACGTACACCTCGGCGTCGCGCTCGAACTTCGCCAGCTCCTCGGCGAGCATCGACGGGCAAAGGTGCCTGGAGAGCTCGGCGAGATGGCGTTCCTTGTTGGCGAAGGCGGTTTCGATGATCAGGTACTTCAGGTTGCCGATGCCGTTCACGATTTCCCACAGCGCGTCGTTCGGGCCGGTATCGCCCGTGAAGACCAGGCTGGCGCCGCCGCTGTCGAGCTGGTAGCCGACCGCCGGCACGGTGTGGATCGCCGGCAGCGGCGTGAAGGCGCGGCCGGCGAGGGTCTCGCTCCTGCCCAGCGCGATTTCGGCATAGCGCATGAAGGGCGTCTCGGGCGCGGGAATCTGCGTGAAATCCGGCCAGATCTCCCAGTTGAAGATGTGGTTCTTGAGGATGGCGATGGTCTCGGGCAGCGCGTGCACCAGGATCGGCTGGGCGCGCATGCCGCCCACCGTGTCGGCGATGAAGGCGATCGAGGACACGTGGTCGAGGTGCGAATGCGTGACGAAGATGTGGTCGACGAGCGAGAGCTCCGCCAGCGACAGGTCGCCCACCCCGGTGCCCGCGTCGAGCAGCACGTCGCCGTCGACCAGGAAGGAGGTCGTGCGCATGTGCCGCCCGCCGATGCCGCCGGAGCAGCCGAGCACCTTGAGCCTCATCGGCGCATCCTACTTCTCGTCGAAGGAGGTGACGCCGTCCCAGCCGGCGGGCGGCGGCGCGCGGCGGAACTGCGTGACGCGCTCGCCGTACAGGGCGTACAGCTCGCACTCCGGGTTCATGCGCTGCAGGTTGAGCAGGCTCACCTCGACCTGGTCCCACTGCTGCCCGCGGTAGGCGCGCAGGGTCTGGTTCCAGAGTTTCAACTCATCCAGCAGCTTGCGCTCGACCTCGCCTTCCGGCCCCAGCGGCTCGTAGATCGTGACCGCCTCGTCCTTGCCCTTCACCTTGATGCGGTCGATCTCCTTGAACACCACCTCCTGCACCGCGTTGCGCGTCGCCTCGCCCACCAGGATGCCCACGCCGTAGTACTTGGTGCGGCCTTCCAGCCGCGAGGCGACGTTCACCGGATCGCCCATCACGGTGTAGGCGCGCCGCACCTGCGAGCCCATGTCGCCCACGCGCACGTTGCCGCTGTTCACGCCGACGCCGATCTTGAGCGTCGGCCAGCCGCGCGCGGCGAATTTCTCGTTCAGGACGCGGCGCTCCTTCTGCATGTCGAGCGCCGCGAGCACGCCGTTCCTCGCGTGCTGTGCGTCGTCGACCGGCGCGCCCCAGAACGCCATGATGGCGTCGCCGATGTACTTGTCGAGCGTGCCGCGGTGCCGGCCGCGGATGATGCCGCTCATGTCCGTGAGGTACGCGTTGATGTACTCGCGCAGCTCCTCGGGCTTGAGCGCCTCGGAAATGCTGGTGAAGCCGCGCACGTCCGAGAACAGGATCGTGAGCTCCGCGGCGCGCGGCTCCATGTTGTACTTCTGCGGGTCGCGCGCCATGCGGTCGACCAGCTCGGGCGGCACGTACTGGCCGAACAGCTCCGTGAACTGGCGCTTGGAGCGCGCCTCCACGAAGTAGCCGTAGGCCATGTTGACGATGTACAGCGAGAGCGTCATCAGCAGCGAGGCCGCGAGCGGCAGCACCATGTCGGCCTCGGTCCAGATCGCCACGTTGAGGCCGGTGATGGTCAGCATTCCGGCCAGCGTCGCCAGCGTCGCCCACAACGGCGCCAGCATCGGGATCAGCAGGGCGAGCGTCACGCCGCCGACCAGCAGCAGCACCACCTCCGCACCGAGCATGTAAGGCGGCTTCAGCTTGATCTTCTTGTCGAGCATGCCCGCGATCAGGTTGGCGTGCACCTCGACCCCGGGAAAGACGTTGTCCACGGGCGTGGAACGCAGGTCGAGCAGGCCCGGCGCGGTCGTGCCCACCAGCGCGATCTTGCCCTTCAGCCGCTCGAGCGGCACGCGCCCGGCGAGCACGTCCGCCAGCGACACGTAGGCGTAGCTGAACTTGCGCCCGCGATACGGGATCAGGGCGCTCGCGGTCTCGTCCACCGGGATCGCGAGCGGCCCGACCTGCAGCCACTCGAGCCCGGTATAGCCGCGCTGCAGGAACCGGTCCGGCGCGTAGCCGGGCTCTACTTTCGGGAAGCCGAGGATCGTGCGCACGACGGCGAGCGACAGCGCTTCGTAGTACGCCCCGTCCAGTTCCGCGATCATCGGCACGCGCCGCACCACGCCATCGGGATCGGTGATCGGGTTGAAGTGCCCGGCGCTGGCGGCGTTCCCCAGGAACTGCGGCAGGTTGCCGCCGTAGCCGACCCAGCTGGTGAACGGGATGTTGCGCCCCTGGAAGGTGCCCTTGGGCAGCACCGGGTCCGGGATCGCCGCGATGCGCTTGGCGTCCTTGTCGCTGTTCAGGTAGTAGCCCAGCACCACCGGCTTGCCCTTGATCGCCTGCGCGAAGCGGCCGTCATTGTCCAGGCTCGAGCGCAGCCCGCGGTACGACTGCAGGAAATCCGGCACGTCCTTGAGCGTGCCCTGCGCCAGCTGGTCCAGCACGCGGATGCCGGACGAATAGTCGGCCTCGGCGAACACCACGTCGAAGGCGACGATGGCGACTTCGTACTTGCCGAACAGCCTCTCGATCAGGTCCGCCATGATGTCGCGCGGCCAGGGCCAGCGCGCCACCTCCTGCAGGCTCTTCTCGTCGATGTCGAGGATGACGATGCGCTGG
>DATDOP010000135.1:0-8582 GCA_035293185.1 Dehalococcoidia bacterium
GGCGCTTGACGCGTTCATGGCTGACCTGCCGCCGCGGGCCGACACAGCCCCAGCGGTCGGTCCGGACACGGGCCTGCTCTCAGCGCGCGAGGTTGAGGTGCTGCGCCTCGTCGCCGCCGGCAAGAGCAACCAGCAGATCGCCGACGAGCTCGTGATCAGCCTGAACACGGTGCGCCGGCACGTCAGCAACGTCTTCGACAAGACCGACGTCAGGAACCGCGCCGAAGCCACGGCCTACGCCGCCCGCAACGGCCTGCTCTGAACCCCACCGTCACGCATCCAGGCCCTAATCCGCTAAGATCGCCAGACTAAACAGCTACAACCCGCGGAGGCCTCGATGTTCACCGACCGCTACGGACTCCCCCTCAGCACCGCCTCCCAGGCCGCCGCCACCGCTTTCATCGAGGGCGTCGACCTCATGCTCTCGAACAACCCGGACCCGGTCGCGCTATTTCAGGCCGCCATCGCCGCCGACGAGGGCTTCGCGATGGCGCACGTCTGCCTCGGCATGCAGCTGCAGCTGCGCCTTGACGCCCCCGGTTCCGCCGTCGAGTTCGACCGCGCCCGCGAGCTCATGCCCGGCACGTCGCAGCGCGAGCAGTCCCTGATCAACGCCGTCGCCCGCCCCGGCTTCGTCGGCCGCGGCGGCCCGCTGGAGGCGCTCCCCCTGCTCGAGGAGCACATCACTGCCTTCCCCCGCGACTACCTTGCGGCCAACCGCTACACCCAGACCCTGTTCTTCAGCGGCCAGCCCGAAGCGCGCGCCAGGGCCCGCGGCCGCCTCGCGCAGCTCGAACCGGTGCTCTCTGACGACTGGGCCTACCTCGGTGGCTACGCCTTCATCCTCGAAGAGCACGCGCAATACGCGGACGCCCAGCGCTTCAGCGAGCGCTCCCTCGATCTCTACCCCCGCAACGCCGGCGCCGCCCACGTGGTCTCACACGTCAACTACGAGAACAACCGCCACACCGGTGGCAGCGACTGGCTCGCCACCTGGCTGCAGGACTACGACCGCCGCGCCGGCCTGCACTGCCACCTCAACTGGCATCTCGCCCTGTTTGAGCTGTCGCTGGGCCACTACAGCCGCGCCATGCAGATCTACGACGAGGACATCGCGCCGGCCAACGGCACGCCCGTCAAGCTCGCCGACATGTCGTCCTTCCTCTGGCGCCTGCAGCTCTACGGCTGCTCGGCCGCTGAGCTCGATTGGGCCGCCATCACGCCGCTCGCGGAGCCCGCCGCGGCCTCGCCCGCCGCCACCTTCTTCGCCGCCCACGCCGCCCTCTGGGCCGCCGCCCGCCACGACGACGCCACGCTGGCAGCCCTCGCTGAGAAGCTGCGCGACCTCGGCGCTAAAGGCCACCCGATCGCCGCAACCGTCGTCCTGCCGCTCGTCCAGGGCATCGCCGCCTTCGCCCACGCTGACTACGACGAGGCGATTCGGCAGATCGAACCGATTGCCGGCGACATCGTGCGCCTCGGCGGCAGCCACGCCCAGCGCGAGGTCTTCGAAGACACGCTGCTCGGCGCTTACCTGCGCGGCGGCCGCTTCGACAAGGCAGAGGCGATGCTGCGCGACCGCCTCGCCCGCCGCGCCTCCGCCCGCGACCTCCTGCGCCTGGCCGAAGTACACCAGGCCACGGCCCGTCCCACCGAAATGACCGCCAGCCTCCAGCAAGCGAAAGCCCTCTGGCCCACCGCCGACAGCGAAAACCCGGAGCAGGCTCGCCTGCGTTCCCTACAGTCCGCTGCAGTATTCTGATGGACGCAGCGCCGGTCCAGTACGTCAGCAGCGATGGGATAAGCATTGCCTACTCCGTCACCGGCGCCGGCGAGCCCTTCGTTTTCATGCCGGGTCCGATGACCCATCTCCAGCTCGACTGGCGCCTGGACGGTGTCAGGGCGTGGTGGGAGCGTCTCTCGGAGCGGTTTCGCCTGATCCGCTATGACGGACGCGGTCACGGTATGTCGACGCGAGGCCTATCCAAAACCCACACGGTCGATGACTACGTGCGCGACCTCGAAATCGTCGCCGATCACCTGAAGCTGGAACGCTTCATCCTGATGGCCGGCGGCGCCTGCCACATAGCCGTGCGTTACGCGCACAAGCACCCGGAGCGCGTCGCCGCCATGATTCTGGTTGGTGGCTGGCTCAGCTACGACGCTGGCAGCAGCAGCAGCACGATATCCGGCCTGGCTTACCAGGACTGGGAGCTGTTCCTTTACAACTTCGTCCCGCGGTCCCTGCCGCGGGATCAGGCGCAGATCTTCTACGACATCCTGAAGCAGTCCACCACGCCCGACGACTTCCATATCGGCGCGGAAGCGATGTCGGCCTCCCACATCGAAGACCTCCTGCCGCAGATGACGACGCCGATGCTGGTGATCCATACCACGAGTGACGAAACCTTCTTGCCGCTCGCGACGTCCACCAGGTTTGCACAAATTGCGAATGCCCGGCTGGTTACCCTGGAGGGAGACTCGCGAGTTCCGGAACTCGACAAGGGCCTCAAGGCGATCGACGACTTCCTCGCCAGCCTCCCGCCGGGCGAGCCGCAACCGGCGGTTACGGCTGGCATCTCGCCTGGTGCCCTATCAGCCCGGGAAGTCGAAGTCTTGCGACTGGTCGCAGCCGGGAAGAGCAACCAGCAGATCGCGGACGATCTGGTGATCAGCCGCAACACGGTGCGCCGGCACGTGAGCAACGTCTTCGACAAGACAGGCGTCGCCAACCGCGCCGAGGCGGGAATGTACGCCCGCGACCACGGCCTCATCTGATCCTGCGGGACCATGGGATCAGGCTCTCGGGCTGCTTTTCAGCGATTTCGCGGTTTTTCTAACCCCAAGTACGCCGATCTTTGATCCTCCCCGTTCGTCCTGCGGGACGATGGCTGCGATCCGAATCAAAACGACACTGCTCCTAGAAAGACGCACTCGCGTCTAAGAAGAAAGAAGGAGCAGAAAGATGAACCTCACAGTCAGCAGCAGCACCTGGAAGCACGCACGCACGCGTTACATCGTCGGGATCAGTGGAGTAGCTCTCGCGCTCAGCGTCGCCATCGGTGGCATTAGCCCGCTTCCTGGCAGCGGCGGCCGGGAGGCGTCGGTTACGCCGGAGACGCTGAGCCAGCCCATTACGCTACCAACGGCTGCTGATTTCGCAACGATTGGGTCAGCGTACATCCAGCCCCAGACACAAGCAGTCGTACCGCAGTTCGCCACCTCCGCCGACGCGTACTTCGCGAGTATGGTCCTGGCTGTTGAGACCGTGAACCTAACCGGTCCTGCGGCAACGCCGCAACAGGAAATCCCTCAACAGTTTCCGACGATGATGGATGCCTTTGAGGCTTCCATCGCCGCCATGCCGTAATGGCCACGTCCCAATATTCTAGGGCCGGCTCCTGTGAGCCGGCCCCTCTTACTAAGCCTCGATTGGTGCCACGCCTACATCGTCACGGGCGCCTCTCTTGCGCCCCGCGACCACGCCGCCAGCCCCACCGACGCCACCACGATCAGCCCTCCAATGCCCACCAGCGCCGCCCGCTCACTCGTGGCGTCGGCGAAGAGGCCCAGCCCCAGCCCGAACAGGTTGTTCAACCCCCAGCCGATGTTCGTCAGCCCCATCACCCGCCCGAAGTACACCGGTGTTGTCGCGCGCAGGATCGCCGCCATCACCAGCGTCTGAAACGCCCCCGCGAACGCCCCGACCAGCACGATCGCCGCCACACCCGCCGCGAAGTTCGGCATCAGGCCCAGCAACGACACGCTGGCGCCCAGCCCCAGGCTGCTCACGAAAAGGTAGCGCTTGATCGACGGCGAACCCGACTTCGACGCCACCGTCAGTCCCGCCGCCAGCCCGCCCACCGCGTGCATCCCGAACATGATCCCGAATCCCGCGTCGCCCGCGCCCAGCACGTCCTTCGCGTACGCCGGCAGCACCACCATGATCGAGAACCCCAGCAGGATCACGACGATGAAGGTCAGCATCACTTCTTTCAGGCGCCGGTTCTCGAAGACGTGCGCCACGCCGAGCCGCATCTCGCTCAACATGCTGCCTCGCCTGACCGCGTGATGCGTCAAGATCGCCCGCGGCGTCATCGCGATGCAGATCACGGCCGGCACGATGATCGCCGCGACCACCAGATACGTCCCGCCGAAGCCAACCAGGCTCCACGCCAGCAGCGCCCCGCCGACAAACGGCGCGTACGAGCGCGTCAGGTTCAGCGCCACCTGGAACAGCGCCGCGCCGTTCGCCTGCCGCTCCTCCGCCACCAGGTCGCCCATCAGCGCCGTGATCGAGGGCCAGAAGAACGAGTTCGCCGCCCCGAAGACGAAACCCGCGACGATCAGCAGCTCGATCGTCAGCGCGTCCGTGAACAGCAACACCGCCAGCGCAACGCCCATGACCGCGATCAGCGACTCCGTCAGGCCCAGCAGCAGCCGCTTCGACATCCGGTCGGCTATCGGCCCGGAGATCGGCGTCGTCAGCAACAGCGCCGCCCCGATCGCGAACGAGAGCAGCCCCACGGAGCTGTTCTTTCCGGTCAGCTCGTACGCCACCACGGCGTGCGCCGTGAACGCCAGGTGCACCGCCGTCAGCATGAAGAAGGAGTTGAACCACAGCACCCGGTACGGTGGCGATCCCAGCGCGTAGAACGTCGAGCCGGCGTTTGCTCCGGCCGATAGGGGCGCCCTTGCGCCGGCTTCGGGGTCATCTCCCGGGGTGTCTCCCTGGGCCGGTGGCGTCTCGGTCGTCAACGTCGCGGGCTACTGGTTGCCGGTGAGCTGGACGATCTGCTCGATCAGCCGCTGCGCCAGCGCGATCTCCTCGCCGTACTTCGCGAAGTCGCTGCGCTGGAGTGCCGTCTGCGCCCTTTCGAACGCCGCCTCCGCCTGCCGCGCCAGCTCTGCGACGTTGCCGGACAACGGCACCGCGGTCGCGGTGGGCGTGCCCGCCCCCGGCGTTGGCGTCGGCGTCGAGGTGGCGCTGGGCGTCGCCGCCGGCGTCCCTGTGGTGCCCGCCGTCGGCAATGAGGACTCCGCATCGCCGAACACCACCGCCAGGCTGCGCTCCAGCGTCGGCTCCATCGCGATGCGGTTGCCGTTCACCACCACCACCCGCTTCAGCTCCGGCAGCTGGCTGCTCGCCGATTGCAGGTACACCGGCTCCACGAACAGGTTGCCGTTACCGATCGGGATCATTAGCAGGTTGCCGCGGATCACGCTCGATCCCGCCTGGCCCCACAGGCTGAACTGCGCCGAGATCGCCGGGTCCTGGTCGATGCGCGACTCCACCTGGCGCGGTCCGAAGACGAGCGCGTTGGTCGGGAAGCGGAAGCTCAGCAGCTTGCCGTAGTTCTCGCCGTCGGAGCGCGCCGCCACCCAGGCGATCGTGTTTTGGCGTCGCGCCGGCGTCAGCGGCAGGATCAGCGCGAACTCCTCCTCCGACTCGCCGGGGATGCGCATGATCACGTAGTACGGCTCCACCTGCACGTCCCGCGACTCGAAGATTTCCGTGGGAATGGTCCACAGGTCCTCTTTGTTGTAGAGCACGCCCGGGTCGGTGATGTGGTACGTGCGGTACTGATCCACCTGCGCCAGGAATAGCCCCTCCGGGTAACGCAGGTGGTCCTTCAGAGCTTCCGGCATCTCTTCCAGCGGCGTCAGCAGCTTGGGAAAGATCTTCGCGTACGTCTTGATGATCGGGTCCTCTTTGTCGACCAGGTAGAACGTCGTCGAGCCGTCGTAGGCGCTGACCACGACTTTCACGCTGTTGCGGACGTAGTTCGTGCCCGCCAGCGGGTGCGCGATGTCGGACTGTCCCGCCTGTCCTCCACCCAATGGCTGCGAGTACGGGTAGTGGCTCGAAGCCGTGTACGCGTCCTGGATCCAGTACAGCTTGCCGTCGGCCAGTACCAGGTACGGGTCGTCGTCCAGGGTGAGAAACGGCGCCAGCTCGCGGATGCGCAGCTGAATATTGCGACGGAACAGGATCCGGCTCTCCGGCGTCAGGCTGCCCGAGATCAGGATGTTCACGTCGCCGAACTGCCAGGCAAACGCCAGGCGATTGAGCAACGACCCCAGCGCGGCGCCACCCTCGCCCTCGAACACGTTCTGCTCGTTGCCTTCGCCTATCGGGTAGTCGAACTCCTCGTCCTTCGTCTTGACGATCACGTAGTGGTCCGGCTCCTCGCCGTAGTAGATCTCCGGTCGCGTGATCGGCAGCTTGCCCGTCACCGGGATGTCGCGCATGTACAGATTCGGCAGGCCTTCCTGCACCACTTCGTTCACCGGCGACATGACGATCCCGTATCCGTGCGTGAATTGCAGGCGCTTGTTCACCCAGCTCTGCGCTGAGACCGGCAGGTTGCTCGGTGAAAGCTCACGCGCCGCCACCATCACCTGGCGCGTCACCCCGTCGATCTCGTATCGATCGATGTCCACGTCCGTGAACTTGTACAGCGGCCGGATCAACTGGATCTGCCCGTACGTCTGCAGCAGCGGCCGCACGTCCAGCAGACGGATGTTGTTCACCGTGTCCGGGTTGGCGTTGATCTCTGTCTCAGTCACCGCTTCGGCGGCCGGGAACGGCTTCTCCTCGATCTGGTCCAGCCCGAAGGCCGCGCGCGTCGCCTCGATGTTGCGCTCGATGTACTGACGTTCTTTCTGCAGCTCGTTCGGCTGCACAGTGAAGCGCTGCACGCTCGCCGGATAGAAGGCGCCGCCCAGCACCACCACCACCGCCCACACGCCCGCCGCGCCGATCGGCAGCATCACGTTGCGCACAGCGATCGACGCCAGCAGCGTCAGGCTCGTCAGCCCCGCCAGCGCCATGCTCACGTAGATGAACGGCAGCCGGGCGTGAATATCCGTATACGTCGCGCCGTAAACCACGCCGTTGGTCGAGAAGTTGAGGTCGAAGCGGTCCATCCAGTACTTGAACAGGAACAACCCCACGATCACGAACAGCATCAGCGCCAGGTGGACCCGGCTCTGCCGCGTCACCGCCGCATCCGTGCCCAGCATCAAGAACCGGAACAGGTACAGCCCCGCCGCGACCAGCACCGCGATGATCGCCGTGCCCATCGCCCAGCCATAGAAGAAGCGCAGCGCCGGCAGGTCGAAGACGTAGAAGCCGATGTCGCGCCCGAATTGTGGGTCGTTGATGCCGAACGGTTCGCCGTTGAGGAAGACGAGCACGACGTTCCAATGCGACGCCGCGATCGTGCCAAAGATCAGCGACAGAAAGACGGAGCCCGCGATCAGCGTCAGCAGGTACACCCGCCGCAGCGAAGCCGTCTCGTTCTCGTCCAGCCCCGGCCCCGGCGTCCGCAGGACGGGTCGCGCCGCGTAGAAAACGTTCAGGCCGAAGTAGAGCAGGAATACGCCGGCCCCGCCCAGGAACAGCCACGCCTGCGTCGAAATCACCTTGGAGTAGACGGACCGGTAGCCCACGCCGTCGAACCACAGCCAGTCGACGTAGATGCTCTTCAGCGTGTTCAGCGTGATGTAGACCAGGATCAGGATCACCCCGAGGATGATCCAGCGGTTGTAGTTGCCGAAGGAGCGGAACTCTATCCGCTGCCGCGGTATCCGAAACACCGGCGGCGGCGGGCCCAGGTCGTCGTCTTCTCTGCGCGGTGGAAATTGAAACGCCAAGTCTAGGCCATTACTTTCGTGTCTGATCTGGGGTGGGGGCTATCCCCCGCTGGCAGATGCTGAGCCAAGTCTAAGCCGTGACCTTCGTCCCGGATTTCGCGCCGTCCAGCACCGCCCGCAGCGCGTGCGCCTCGCGGCCGTCCACGATCTGGCAACGCGTACCGGCCGCTGCCGCCTTCGCGCCCGCACGCAGCTTCGGGATCATCCCGCCCGACGCCGTCCCGGAAGCGATCAATGCCTCAACCTCCCCAGCCCTCAACTCCTCGATCGCGTGGCCTGCCCCGTCGCGCACGTGCGCCACGTCCGTCAGGAAGACCAGGTCTCCAGCCCCCAGCGCCGCTGCCACTTCACCTGCAACGGTATCAGCATTGACGTTCATCAGCTTCGAGGGCTCGTCGCCCCAATAGCCCACGGACGAAATCACCGGCAGGTAGCCCGCCGTAAGCAGCGCGTCGATCACGCCCCGGTCGACCTCGGTCACCTCGCCCACATAGCCCAGTCTCGGGTCCGCCTGGCGCGTGCGCAACAGCCCGCCATCGACGCCGCTCAGTCCCACCGGCCGCGCGCCCAGCGCCTGCAACGACGCCACCAGCTGCTTGTTGACCAGCCCCGCGAACACCGCGACCACCACGTCGATCGCCTCCGGGCCGGTCACCCGCAGCCCATCCACGAATTCTGACGTTACGCCGTGTACCTTCAGCCACTCGGTCGCCGCGCTGCCGCCGCCGTGCACCACCACCAGCGTCTGTCCCGCAGCCTGCAGCGCCGCGATGTCCTCCAGCGCCGTGTCATTCTTCCCCAGCGTGCTCCCTCCGACCTTCACGACGATCAGCGGCGACTCCTTAGCCACGAAGACCCTCCGCGCGCCCCTTTAGCGGGGGCTTGGGGGTGTCCCCCATCTTCAATACCCCCAGCGTGCTCCC
>DATDOP010000136.1:0-2850 GCA_035293185.1 Dehalococcoidia bacterium
TTCGGCCCCAGGAATCCCAACACCTCGCCTCGACGGACCTCCAGGTCGAGGTTATCGACGGCCACCAGGTCGCCGAAGCGCTTGGTCAGCCCCCGCGTCCGCAGCACCACCTCCTGCATCACAGGTCTAGTCTATTCAAGCGTGACCACATCCCGTTAGGGCCATACGACCCCACTGAAACCGCATGCCTCATCCCGCGGCTTGCTCGTACAAGTGAGGTTTCGTCCTGGGCCTGAAGTCGAGAAACCGGTTTTCTCCGCCTACCCCGTCAACCGCGGTGGCTGTTCCTGCATGAGGTCGCCCGAACTGCCCCGTGACGCTGCCGTGACACCCGTTGCCCTACCTTCGAGGAAGTTCCTCTTTGCATCGGCAACCATGGTTTCCCGGCGGCGTGTGGACAGCCTGCCCGAAGCGCTTGATTCGCCTGATCTGAGGTTCACGCAAACGTAACTGCTAGGAGTTTCCAAGATGCGCATTCTCTCGGCCCTCGGCGGCCTCTTTCTCACATTCCTGCTGTTCATGACCGGAGCCCGGTTCACCCTCCTCTTGCTCAACGCCAACAAGGACAACGACATCGTCCACTGGATCCTCAGCCGCAGCGACTACTGGGTGAAGCCGTTCTTCAACCTGTTTGACCTGCGGAATCAGGCCGTCGGCGACACCAACGGCGTCTTTGAACCCGCGTCTCTCATCGCCTTCATCGTCTACGCCTTCGTTGGCTCGCTCATTCTGGCTGCCCTCAGTGGCGCCCTCTTCGGCGGCTTCGGCAGGAGACGAATCCTTCAAGAGGTCTAAGCCTCGGTCTCATAGTGCGGTGCCCGGTCGGGGCGTCGCGGAAGGTAGGACAAAACATGGAAGTACTGGTCCTCATAGTCATCCTGGCAGCCGTCGTGCTTGCGTTGGGCTTCTGGTATGTCCAGAAAAGCCGCCGGCGCACGGAATTGAAGGGTCGCTTCGGCCCCGAGTACGACCGGACGATCGAGTCGGCCGAAACGCGCGGCGCTGGCGAGCAGCAACTCGTCGAACGTGAGAAGCGTGTCGAGCTCCTCCAGCTCAAAGAACTCGATCCACGCCAGACCCAGCGATTCGGTGACGAGTGGAGAAACACCCAGGGACGTTTCGTCGATGACCCTAGTGGCGCCATTAAGGAAGCCGATACGCTCGTCCAGGAGGTCATGGCCGCCCGCGGTTACCCGATTACCAACTTCGAACAGCAGGCGGAAGACATCTCGGTCGACCACCCCGGGGTCCTGAGCAACTACCGGGCCGCGCACACAATCGCCAGGGATAACGCCCTGGTGCCGTCCTCAACCGAAAACTTGCGCCAGGCGATGATCCATTACCGCGCTCTCTTCGATGAGCTTCTGGTACCCGGAGAACTCGCATCCTCTGACGTCAGGAACTGATCGATACCTTCTGGGGCATGACGTCACGCTCCGGTGACGGTGCCTGGAACATGCTAGCTTTGCCTTATCAGGTGAACACGCGGTGAGGCCGGGCCTCGCCGCGTCGTAAAGAGACCCACCGAGACGGCCTATACTGATGTGAAGGAGTCGCGAGCACACGACTCCCTTCTCCTCCCGTTGAAGTGGCCCAGCCCCGGTTCTTTTGGCGAGGCACGGCCGGCTTTCGGCGATATGTATCTGAGATCAGAGGGAAAACGATGGCAGGTGGCAACAAGGGCTCCAGCCCTAAGGTAATCAAACGGCAGCTCCAGGAGCAGACGAAGGCAAGGAAGGAAGCTGCGGAGAAGAAGCGCCGGACGCCGAATTACAACCAGTAGCGCTCTACGCCTGAGCTAGCCCGCTCTCGATTCATCGCGTACCCGGAAGCAGGCCCGCGCCTGCGCTAGCCGCGCGCGTAGCCGGCGGGCGTTCGCGGCAAGACATTCGCCGGGAGGCCGCCCGCATGGGCCGCCGAGGCCAAACCGCTACCCCTTCAACCCCCGCTGGATCTTCCCGCGCTCCCGCTCCCGGTTTTCTCACGTCCCGTCTTTCACCACACCTGCGAGTTTCGCCCTGCGCCGCTCCCCAAAGACGCTGCAGCCGCCGTCAGCCTCCTGTCCCCAGACAAACGCCGCGCCCCGCCGTCAAGGCCATCGATACGGCGACCAGGCGCGACGTCACGCCGGCACCGCGCAACGTACCCGGTTGGAGGCGCAGCAGAATCCAGGCCTGCGAGGCTTCGCAGAGGCTCCTACCGAAGCACCCGGCCGATCGCGAACTTCAGGTAGTCGCCCTCGGGAAAAGACGCCGCCACGGGGTGATCGAATCCGGCGCCGCGCAGGTCTTCGAGCACCCAACGGCGGCCGGCCCGGCCCACTCCGGCCTCGATGCTTGCCAGGAAGTCCCCCTTCGTGAAGTGGCTGGAACAGGAAGACGCGCAGAGCAGACCGCCCGGTGCGGTGACCGCCGCCGCCAGCCTGTGCAGTCGCTCGTACGCTCCGCGCGCGACAGGCACGGCGTCCCTTCGCGGCGCAAAGCTCGGTGGGTCAGAGATCACGATGTCCCACTGCTCCCCGCGTTCGATCGCCTCCGTCAGGAACGCGAAGGCGTCGCAGACCTCGAATCTTGCCTCGGCTAAAGACAGCTGATTGCGTTCGAAGTTACGGCGCGCAGCTTCTATGGCAGGCCCGGCCACGTCGACCGTACACGTGCTGCGGGCACCGGCCGCCGCCGCGTACAACGAAAACCCGCCCGTATACCCGAACAGGTTCAACACCGATTTCCCTTGCGCGCGCTCCGCCACAAGCTGGCGATTCTCCCGTTGGTCCAGGAACAAGCCGCCCTTCTGCGCGTGCGCCAGGTCTACGACGAACCAGATACCGTTCTCCACTACCTCGCGTTCGTC
>DATDOP010000137.1:0-10787 GCA_035293185.1 Dehalococcoidia bacterium
GTGGTGGCAGGCAAAGGAGGCGATGGTTGACGACGAAGCGCAGACCGTCGCTGCGAAGGAGGAGGGGGTGTGGTTCGAGGGTTACGAGACTGGTCTTGAGGACGGGTTGACGGGCGAAGGTGGGTCGCTTTGGTCCTTCGGTTGCTGGCGCGCCTCAGGACGACGGGTGCGGCAGCGCGTCCTCCGAGGCTCTAGCGGAGGGAGAGGGACGAGTTGCGGTCAGGCGGGGAGGACGATGACGGGGGCGAGGGTGCCATCGAGGGCGTCTTGGCCGGCGGTGTCGGTGAGGAGCTGGTGCAGGCGGGGCAGGGAGCGTCGCGGGACGGCGACCTCGGCGAAGTCGGTGGCGCGGACGTACTCGGCGACGGCGACGGCGGGCTGGTCGCGGACGATGGCCTGGGTCCAGATGCGGATGCCGTTCTGGAGGGCGCCGACGCGTTCGTCGAGGACGTCGCGCAGCTCGCCGGCGATGCGGCGCTCGGTGGCGTCTTCGCCCTCGAGGATCGGCACCTCGAGGCCGGAAACGGGCCCGATGGCGCCGGCAGGGCCAACGTAGGGCTCCGGCGTGACGTTAGAAGGACGCATGCCGAGCAGCTCGCGCGGCGGCGTCTCGGCGACGGCGAGGATGGTGAGGCGGTCGTTGGGGTCGCAAAGGTGCTTGACCTCCGCGAGCGCCGCGTCGAGGCCGTCGGTGCCGTCGAGGATGAGGAGTATGCGTTTCATTACCCGCCTCCAGAGCCGATGTGCCAGAGACGAGATTAGCGGGCGATCCGTTCTGTGAACCTAAGCGTCACGCTCTGTAATATTGCGGTTTTGTTGCGCAGGCCTCGCACGCGACTGGCATATGGCCGGGACGGGATGGCGCGAAGCCGGCTGCGCCTAGGACACGCAGCGTGGTCCAGAGCGGCAGGCCGACCACGTTGCAGTAGCAGCCGGTGTAGGAGGCGACGGGGTTGAAGACCGGATCCTGGATGGCGTAGCCGCCCGCCTTGTCGAAGGGGTCGGCGCGGGCGATGGAGGCCTCCACTTCGTCCGGGACGTAGCGGCGCATGACGACGCGCGTGACCTCGTGGGCGACGCGGGGACGGCGGCCGGGGGCGATGACGCAGACGCCGGTGATTACGCGGTGGGGGCGTCCGCGCAGGCGGTCGAGCATGGCGCGGGCTTCGGCGGCATCGGCGGGCTTGGCGAGGAGGACGCCGCGCTGGACGACGACGGTGTCGGCGGCGAGGACGGCGGCATCGGGGTGGGAAGAGGCGACGTCCAGGGCCTTGGCGCGAGCGAGGGCGCGGGCCAGCGCTACGGGGCGGGAGCGGGTGACGGCGTCTTCGTCGACGGAGGACGGGGCGACTTCGAAGTCGAAGCCGAGGTCGGTGAGGAGCTCGCGGCGGCGGGGAGAGCCGGAGGCGAGGACGAGGTTCACGCGCGCAGACGCAGGTTGGCGACGCACTCGATGTGGTAGGTCTGGGGGAACATGTCGAGCGGGGTGACGTCGAGCAGGTCGAAGCCGCCGTCGACGAGGAGGCGGAGGTCGCGGGCGAGGGTTGAGGGGTCGCAGGAGACGTAGACCAGCTTGCGCGGGGCGAGGCGCAGGATGGCGGCGATGACGTCCGGGTGGCAGCCGAGGCGCGAGGGGTCGAGGATGACGGCGTCCGGCGTTTCGTCGAGCTCGGGCAGGACGTTTTCGACTTTGCCGGTGAGGTTGCGCACGTTGGGCAGGTCGCGGACGTTGACCTCGGCGTCCGCGACGGCGGCGGGCGATTCTTCGATGCCGATGACGGCGCGCACGTCCGGCGCGAACAGCGCCGCGAAGGTGCCGACGCCGGCGTAGGCGTCGAGCAGGAGCTCGTCCGGCTGCGGGTCGAGCTTCTCGCGCACGAGCTGGGCGAGACGCTCTGCCTGGGGCGTGTTCGACTGGAAGAAGGACGGGGCCGAGATCTGGAACTCGCGGCCGAGCAGCGCTTCGCGGTAGGTCTTCTGGGCGGGCGGCGCCGAGGGAACGCGGGCGGTCATGTCGGGCAGGACCATGAGATCGCCGGTGTTGACGCCGGCGCGCAGCTCGACCTGGTGCAGGCCGGCGCCGTTGCCCTGCAGGAGCGCGAGCGTCTGGTTGATGCGCGGGTGGGCGATGAGGCAGGTTTCGATCTTGAGGAAGCGGTGGCTGCCGCGGCGCATGAAGCCGATGTCGCCGAGGCGGCCGGCGCTGAGACGCAGGTGGTTGCGGTAGCCCCAGGGGTCGGCGGCGGGGACGGTCTCGTTGACGGGCTGCGCTTCGAATTTGCCGATGCGGCGCAGCTGCTCCTGCACGACGTGCCGTTTGAGCTCGAGCTGCCGGGGGTAGGCGATGTGCTGCCAGTGACAGCCGCCGCAGAGGCCGTAGTACTCGCAGGGCGCCTGCACGCGGTCGGGGGAAGCCTTCAGCACCTCGACGACGCGGCCATTAGCGAAATCGGCGTTGCGCCGATAGATCTCAGCAACGACCTCCTCGCCGGGGATGCCGTACTCGACGAAGACGACCTGGTCGTCGACGCGGCCGATGGCGTGGCCTTCGTAGGCCATGTCGGTGAGCGTCAGGGTGACGTGCTCGGGTTCGTCGAGATAACCGCGCTTGCGGCGGCGAGATCGAGGCATGGCTTAAGCGAACCACAGATCGGGTGTGATTCGCCAGAGATGCGGGAACTCGCTGCTGCGGGCCGTGACGCCACCGTGACGCCTCCGACCTAAGGTGGGTAGAGCGATCCTCTGCGATTGCGCCTGCTGCCAGCTTCCTGGAGCAGTTCAAACCAAAGCACTAGGGAAGGTTTTACGTATATGAATGTTAGTTGGAACGCGTTGCGGCAGGTGCTGAAGCCGGTAGCCGTCATTGTCGTGGCCCTGAGCATCGTTGCAGCCCTGCAGCTTTCGGGAGACCAAGCGGCTGACGCCGCGTCCGTGAGGACGGTCCTGGTGGCCGGCAACAGCGGCAAATGCCTTGCGGTCTATCCCGGGGACCCCGGCAACGGCGCCATTGCCTATCAGTGGACCTGTGGAGTTGGTAACAACATTGAGGTAGAGGATGCCGGCGGTGGCTGGCACTACATCAGGTTCGTGCACAGCGGGAAGTGTCTCACCGTCAACGGCTACGCCTGGTGGGACGGCGCGATTCTCGATCAGTGGACCTGCAGCGGGCAGTCGAATCAGATGTGGGCCGGCAACTTCGTCGGCGGGGTCTTCGAGGTCCACTACAGCGCGGCGAACCCGACGAAGTGCGTGACGGTCAGTGCGGAGAGCACGGCCAACGGCGCTTGGGTGAACCAATGGCAGTGCGTCTACCAGTCTAACCAGGCCTGGATCATGCGCGACGCGGACCCGACGCCGACGCCTACTCAGACCGCGACGCCGACTCCGACAGGAACCGCGACGCCGACGATGACGCCCACGGCGACGATGACCACGACGCCTTAAACGCGAGGGCAGCGGGTCCGGGGCAGGGCGTCAGCCGGGACTGCCCTTCGAGTCTGTGGATGGTGGTTCGTAGCCGTCCCGGGTTGGCTACTGGACACTGAGGGCCCAGATCAAAGGACGCTCCGTTACCAAGAAGCAGGACGTCTCTCGCGTTACTGCGGGGCCGTGACTCATTCGTGACAGCTGTGGTCCAAAGTAATGACTAGCGGTTGCGTGCGATTGACAAGGCCGGGGAGGTATTGCCTGTATGACTGATAGTTGGAGAACGTCGCGCTCGGTGGTGAGCACGTTGGCGATGATCCTTGTGGCGGTGAGTATCCTCACGGTGCTGCAGCTTTCCGGTGACGGCCGGGCTGACGCCGCGCCGGTAAGGACGGTTCTGGTGGCGGCCAACAGCGGGAAATGCCTCTCGGTGTATCCGGGCGACACGGGAAACGGGGCGATAGCCTACCAATGGACCTGTGGCGCCGGTAACAACATCGAGGTTGAGGATGCCGGCGGTGGCTGGCACTACGTCAAATTCGTACACAGCGGCAAGTGCCTTACGGTCAACGGCTTTGCTGACTGGGACGGCGCGATTCTCGATCAGTGGAACTGCAGCGGGCAATCGAACCAGATGTGGTCAGGCCACTTCGTCGGCGGCGTCTTCGAGGTCCACTTCAGCGCGGCCAACCCGACTAAATGCCTGACGGTGAGTGCGGAGAGCACGGCCAACGGCGCCTGGGTGAACCAGTGGCAGTGCGTCTACCAGGCCAACCAGTCCTGGATCATGCGCGACGCGGACCCGACGCCGACACCAACGCGGACGCCGACACGGGTCCCGACGACGACCGCGACCGTGACGAGGACGCCGATGCCGACGATGACCGTCGCGGCTACCTGCGGCGCAGAAGCGGGGCTCGTTTCCGCGATCGTGGGTTGCTAGCTGCAGACTGAAACCCTCCGTCGATAGGCGAGGCGGGAACCTCCGGGGCACCAGAAACGTCTGGATGGCAGGACGGCGGGTTCGTTGCGCTTTGAAGCGTCCGGCGAAGCAAACTGTTATGTCCTAGCGATTCTCTCGAATGCGCTTCGCTGGTAGCCTGTGGCTTGTAGCAGTCCATGACAGGGGGTCCTGAAGCTATGGAAGATCGACGGAGGGCGTTTTGGGTGTCGCTGAAGCTGCTGCCGGTGCTCGCGCTGGGCGCGGCTGTGATGGCGTTGGTCCTCCTCTCGGGTGGCGAGAGGGCAGACGCGGCGAATGGGGAAACGACGCTGAGGGCGGGAAACAGTGGCAAGTGCCTCGCCGTGTATCCCGGCGAGCAGCGTAACGGCGCGATCGCTTACCAGTGGACGTGCGGCGACGGGAACAACATCAGGATTGAAGATGCCGGCGGTGGCTGGCACTACATCAAGTTCGTGCACAGCGGAAAGTGCCTGACGGTGAACGGCTTCGCGTGGTGGGACGGCGCGGTCCTGGACCAATGGGACTGCGTTGGACAGGCGAACCAGAAGTGGAGCGGCAACTTCGTCGGTAACGTGTTTGAGGTCCACTACAGCCAGGCCAACCCAACGAAGTGCATCACGGTTCACGCCGAGAGCAGGATTAACGGAGCGTGGGTGAACCAGTGGCAGTGCGTGTACCAGTCCAACCAGGCGTGGATCATGGAAGACCGGGAGGCGACACCGACGCCGACGCCAACGCGAACGGCAACGGCAACGCCGACGCCGACATCGACTCCTAAACCCGGCGATGGCGAGCTGACAATCAACAAGATCTGCGTGCCAACCACTGACACCGGGGAGTTCAGCATTCGCGTCTCCGGCGTGATACAGGGGACCGTCGGCTGCGGCGAGCACGTGGGCCCGATCAGCCTTGCGGCCGGCACGTACACGATTTCGGAGTCGGCGGGTCCGGGGACAGACCTGGCGGATTATGAACGTTCCTTCGGCGGCGATTGCAATGCCAGCGGGCAGGTCGTGATCGAAGCGGATGAGGACGCCACCTGCACGATAACCAACGAGCGTGAGTAACTCTTAAGGAAGGCTAGCCCCGCGGCGCATTGCGGCCGCAGGAATGTGCCCGAGGAGGGGCCATCGCGGCGCCTCCGTCCCTATAATGCAGTCGCTACAGGGTCTCGACCGCAGAGGGGACAGCGATGCCCGACCGCCAGGCGAAGCAGGTCAAGCGAAGCGATCACCAAGATCGCCATGAGACCGACGGTTCGATTGCAGAATTCGGTCCGGTAGAGATCGCCGCGCCGGTTGACGTCATGCAGGCGCAGGCTGCCGCCGGGCCCAGGCTGCGGCGGCTGGCACCGGCCGCGGCGATGAGGCTGCAGCGCACGGTGGGCAACGCGGTGGTGCAGCGCATTCTCTATCGCGCGCGACCGCAGGTGCAGCGCGACGTGCTGCCGCAGCCTATCGAGGAGCACACTCCCGCCGAAGTCGAAGCCATGACGTTGAGCGTGTTCCACACGTTTGCTACGAAGCAGGTGGACTGGTTCAACAAGCCCGCCATATCCGACCAGCAACGATGGCAGTTCCGCGGGCTGCTGACGTTTGCCAACAGGGCAGGGATCCTGTCCGGTTGCGGTGAAATGACGGTGAAGGACCTGCTGGCGACAGGCGTGATCTCCAACGGTGGCGAGATCAACGCGGTGGTCGCCGCACCGCTGGATGATTACGGCCAGGCAGTCAAGGGGGACGTGCCTTCGGTTGAGATTCAGAAGAACGCCCCGGACCCCGCGACGGCGCTGAAGTGGGGGGCGGCGTTGAAGAAGCTGCTCAACGCGCCCGGCCTGGGCGGGGCCAAGCTCAAGCACGCGATGCACCAGGACCGCTTCGTGGAACTGGTGAATCGCAACTTCGTGGACGACTTCGTCAGCTACATGCAGACCTGCTCCCCGATCATCGAAGCCGAGAAGAGCGAAAGCGGGGCGGACGACATCGCTTCGTACATCGGCCTGCGCAACGACGGCATCGACCCGGTGTTTTACAAGGGCACCGTGCTCAACGGGAACGTGCTGAACTTCCACCGGTTCAACCGCCAGACGCTGGATGCGCTGGTGACGCATTTCCAGGGACGCGATCTGCCCAACGCCACGCGCAAACCGCTGACGCTGATCCTGCATTCGGCACACGACCACAACGCGGCGTTCCACCGCGACCCGAACATGGTGGCGGTGGTCACCAACGGCAACATCAACACGCTGATGATCGAGGGCAAGGAGACCCTGGCCGACGTGGCCAGCGAAATTAAGCCACTGGCGGAGGCGTACGGCAAGGACAAGAGCATTGACCAGGTGATGTTTGCCGGACACGGCAACGCCAGGTCGATTGAGCTGGGCTCCAAGGAAGGCATTGACCTCGACAGCAACGCGGCGGCGTCCAACGCGCTGTTCGACGAAGTGCTGAAGAACATGTCTAACGATCCCGGCGTTTCGCCGCACCGGCGGATTGTCTTCAACGCCTGTCTGACCAATTCGAATAGCGTCCCGATGCCGCTGAACGCCGACCGGGCGACGGCGCAAAAGCAAATACGCGACCACATCAGCGCCAACTCCAGCCTGGCCACGTACCTGAAGAACCGCGCCAAGGCGCAGGGCTTGAACAACATCGACGTCAAGGGTTCAAACGGCTCCTTCGGGCAGGTCCAGTTGATCGATGCGGGCGACGGCCTCGACATCATCTCGGTCCCTGACCCGAGCATGACGTCCGACAAGGCGGAGTACGTGAAGACCGGTACGGAGCCGGAGGGCGTGCTGCGCGCCGCGCTGGAGTGCTGGGCCGGCTTCAACATGCCTGACGCGGAAATCGCGCGGCAGGACACGCTGAAGGCCATGGACGCCCGCGCGAAGGTGGCGGCCACGGACTACGACTCCGCGATCATCAACACGCTGTTTTCGATCATCGTGGCGCGCTACGGCGAAAACGGCGAGATGATTCGCCTGTTCGCCGACGTGGCCTACCGGATGAGCGAACTCAAGTTCGAGGGCGAAGAGTGCCACGTGGACAAGCTGACGGCCGCCGGTCTCGGAGCCGGCGGAACGACGGCCACCGAAGCGAAGAACATCTTCGGCGGCGTGATCGGCAAGATGGCGGGAATGGACAAGGCCAAACTGGTGGTCTACCAGGTGTGGATGAAGCACGAAACCGCCAAACGCGCCGACTTCATGACGACGCTGGCGGCGTTCGACTGCCAGACAATCGAAGATTTCCTGGACGTGCCATTCGTCACGGCCGATCTGGCCGCGCTGCTGCCGATCTCCCCCACGCCGACGCGGGAACAGCTGCTGCTGGCCTTCCGCGTCATCGCTACGGACGACACCCAGGCGGAAGCGAAGGCGTTCCTGCTCAACGCCGTGGGCACGGGGAACACGCGCTTCCCAGCCGCCCTGGGCGTCGGCGCGATCCTGGCGGGCCGCCCCGACGAGAACACGATTCTCGAGAAACTGGGACTTGCCGCCGGCGGGGCGGCCGCCGCAGCGACTACGGACGACAGGAAGGCGAACCTGGACCTGGACGGCGACGGGACGAACGAGACGTACGTGGAACCGCTGCCCGGCGTCCGCGGCGCCTCCAACGTGCGCAACGCCCCGACTTTCAAGGAGCCGGATATCAGCGCCGCCCGCGTGCGCTTCTTGTGGAAGGGACAACGGTTGTACCTGGTGGGGCAGACGGGCGATTTCTACGCGATCCACAACCCGTGGGTGCCGCGAAAGGTGATCTTCGTCGAGAAGGCGAACGTGGCGAAGGACTAGGGCGCCGGGAGAGCTTTCACGCCTGGTAGTCGCAGAGAACGAGGCGGCCATCCTCCAACGCAGCCGTCAAGCCTTCGCCGCCGGGGTGGAAGGCCACGGCCACAACCTTGCTGCCGACGTCCAGGGAGTCGCCGAGGGCGGGCGTCGCGGTTAACTGCCAGACGTTGAGGTGGGTGTCGCCGCCACCGGTCGCCAAAGCAGGCTGGGAGGGATGGAAGGCGACACAGCGGGCGAAACCCGCGTGCGCGGCCCAGACGCCGGCCGTTTGCCAGCCGCGCGTCTGCCACAGCGCCACGTGGCCGTCCCAGGCGGCGGCCGCGAGCATTGAGCCATCGCTGTTGAAGCGGAGGTCACGGAAGGCAACGTTGAAACCATCGAGTTCGGCGAGCTGGGATTGGTTCGCTCGACTCCAGACTCGCACCGACAAGGCGGCCGCGGCGATCAGCTGATCGTTGATCGCGATGGCGGTGTATTCCTCCGAGGTGCTGGTTTCGAGCAGGGTCGCGACAAGCTCTCGCGTTTTGCCGTTGAGCAGCAGCAGGCGCTTCCAGGGGCCGTTGTACTTGGCGGTGATGCGGCTATCGCGGGGTGGACGGTGCTCGATGTTGATGACCAACGCGTCGCCTGCGGCGCTCCAGGCCGAGCCGGTGATTTGAAACTGATCCGGCCGCGCGTTGCTGTGGGCGGGGAGACCGGCGAGCAGCGCCGAATCCAGGGACGGGAGGTCGAGAAAGCGGCGTTGCGCCAGATCGAAGATGCGGGCGCCGACGTAGAGACTGCGCCCATCGGGGCTGAAACTGGGGTTGCCGCCGAAGTGCCCGGCGAGCGGGATGGAGTAGACCAGCTCCTGGTCGCGCCAGACGTGAAACTGGACAGGCGCCGCCGTCACCCACAGGTTGTCGTGCGTGCTAAAGGCGATCTGTGTACCGGAGCCCTCGGTGAGCTCGCCGACGATTCTCAGAGTCAAAGGCTGTGCTCGCCTTTCTGCTGGAGCTGGCCGCGGGGGTCTGGGCGAGGCGATCAGGCACCTGACGGAGTTTAACAAACTGACCGGGACGCGATCGCTGCCGTCGGTTGACCGAGATCCGCGGCAGGGTGGTGCTAAGCCATCTCCATCTCGTGGAGGTCCGGGCTGAGGCGTAGCGGGGCGTCGCACTGCGACTGCACTTCTGCGGCGGTCCAGCCGGGCGCCATCTCTTCGAGGACGAAGCCGCCGGGATCGACGCGGATGACGGCGATGTCGGTGAAGACCTTCTTGACGACGCCAACGGCGGTCAGGGGGTAGGTACACTCGCGGACGATTTTGAATTCGCCGTCGCTGGTGTTGTGCTCCATGGCGATGAACAGCTGACGGGCGCCGGCGGCGATGTCGGCGGCGCCACCAACGCCACCGACGGCGCGGCCGGGACGCAGCCAGTTCGCGAGGTCGCCGTTCTGCGCGACCTGGAGCCCGCCGAGCACCGCGACATCGAGGTGTCCACCGCGGACGATGGCGAAGGAATCGGCTGAGTCCATGAGCCAGGCGCCGGCGATGGGCATGACGGGTTGGTTGCCGGCGTTCATCATGTCCGGGATCTCGATCTTGCCGACCTCCTGGGCGCGGGCGATGCCGAGGAGGCCGTTTTCGGCGTGGAAGATGATGCCCTTCGCGGGGTCGGTGAAGTCGGCGACGAGGTTGGGGATGCCGATGCCGAGGTTGACGAAGTAGCCGGGCTGCAGCTCCTTGGCGACGCGCATGGCGATCAGCTCTCGGGGCAGGCGGTCCTTGGCGACGGTGGGTGCGGGCATGCTGCTACCTCTTGACGACGACGAGCCGGTGCACGTAGATGCCCGGCGTGGCGATCAGGTCCGGCGAGATCTCGCCCGGCTCGACGATCTCTTCGACCTCGGCGATGGTGGTCTGGGCGGCCATGGCCATGGGCGGGTTGAAGGCGCGCGCGGTGTTGCGATAGTAGAGGTTGCCCAGCTTGTCGGCGCGCAGAGCGCGGACGAGGGCGTACTCGGGGCGGAGGGCGCGCTCCATGATGTAGCGGCGGCCGTCGAAGGTGCGCTCCTCCTTGCCTTCGGCGAAGCGGGTGCCGACGCCGGTGGGCGTGAAGAAGGCGGGGATGCCGGCGCCGCCCGCGCGCAAACGCTCGGCGAGCGTGCCCTGGGGGACGAGCTCGAGCTCGGTGGTGCCGTCGGTGAAGGCGGATTCGTAGGGGTTGACGCCGCCACGCCGCGAGGAGGCCGCGGCGGGGAAGGAGCAGATGACCTTCTTGACGCGCGAAGGGTGGACGACGAACCAGGGGTCCTCCGGGTTGCCGGTGGCGCCCTGAGGGATGCCGTTGCCGATGAAGGTGAGGTCCTTCGCGGTGCTGTTGTCGGCCATGGCACGCAGGAGCGCGATGGGGCAGCCGAGGGTCGCGGAGAAGCCACCCATGGCGATCGACGCGCCGTCCGGGATGTCGGCGATCGCCTCAGCGGGCGTGGCGTAGACCGGGCGCAGGGCCATGCGCGGGACCTCCGTGGCTGCGAGACGGGGAGAACGTTGCGAGATTAGCACACGAGGGAGTTGTCGGCGGATTGACGGGCCTCATACCTCACCCCCGCTGCCGCGCG